>CAISUR010000110.1 GCA_903888655.1 uncultured Bacteroidota bacterium
ATTGAAAAAGCAACAGAAAAACTATTATTATTTTTCTCATTTTTAAGAATTTTATTTTTTATTTAAATACTTTTCTGGAGATTTCAAAAATTCATCTTTACACATTTTTGAACAAAAGCCATATAATTTTCCTTTAAAATGTGTCGAATCACTAACTCCATATTTAACAATATCCATCTGACAATAAAAGTCAATTTTATTATCATATTTCAATTTATTCAAAGGATTTTTAGGATCTAAAACCTCCGATTTATGTTCCGTCTTTACTTCTGCTTTGTTTTTACAACTTGAAAAAAGTAGTAGTAAAGTCAGTATGTAAACTATTTTTTTCATAATCATAACCTTTTAATTGTCCGAAAATCTATTGTCTGTTAAATACTGATTGTCCGTTAGTGTTTTTAGAAAAGCAATTATTTGTTGTTTTTCTGTAGAAGTTAGCGGTATTCCAATAGTTCCATTTTGATTTAGTAACGGATCTAATGTTACCGAATTTACCATAGCTGTCGAATAATGATTTAATACCGCATCCAAAGTTCCAAATCGTCCGTCGTGCATATAAGGCGCAGTGACTTCTACATTTCTTAAACTAGGTACTTTAAACTTATAATAATCATTAGGATCTAACGTTACTTTATATCTTCCTACATCATTCACCAAAGGATTTACGGCTAAACCATTATTTCTAAAAGAATTATCAGTAAACAAATCGGTAGCATGACAAGTAGCACATTTGGAATTAAAAATAGCATACCCCGCTAATTCATCAGCAGATAAATCACCGCCTGGTTCGTTTCTTCTATATTTATCAAATCTAGAATTGGATGAGATAACCATTGTCTGAAACTGTGCTAGTGCTTTCAACATATTTTCAGAGTTGATTTGACCATCTGTAAATGCTTGTTTGAACAACAATTTATATTTAGCATCAGCAGCAAACATTGCCATTATTTTGGTCAAGTTTCCATTCATTTCAATAGAACTCACTAAAGGAATCATAGGTTGCAAATCTAAATGTGTTGTGGCTCCATCCCACATAAATTGTGTTTGAAAAGCTAAATTTTGAATAGAAGGTGCGTTTCTAGTTCCCATTGCATTGTTTACTCCATGACTTACAGTATGTCCGTGATGCGTAAACGCATTGGCTTGAATATGACAAGAACCACAAGCAACTAATCCGTCTGAAGATAATCTACCATCATAAAAAATCTTTTTTCCTAATTCAAATCCTTTTTCAGTAGGAGGGTTATTTCCAATATTATAAACTAATGGCGGAAAATTTGAGGGTACTTTAAAATCTAACGGAACATTTACATATTCTGAATCACTGCACCCATAAAAAATAGGAAACAGTAACAAAACAAAATATTTTGTTTTCATAGTAACTATATAAAAAGAAGCTGTTTAGGATATCCCAAACAGCTTTCTTTTAGTTATTAGTTAGGATCGTTATGAACATGTTCTACAGAAAACATTGACGGGATATTGTCACTAATTTGAGTTAAAACAGTACCTCCCATAATCATAGCTCCCATTCCCATACCATTATTAGCCGCTAAACTTACTTTGTTAGTGCCATCAATAATTTTAGATAAGTCGGTACTTAAATGAATTTGAGGATAAATATTTGTTCTCACTAAAGCATTTGTTGGCAAAGTCAAGGTAACTTCTCTGTAGTTATAATCTGTACTAGTTTGACCCGTATGAACCATAAAGTCTGTATCAGCCGATATAGCTGGATTAGCATTTGGTGCAGTAAAAGTTCCTTCAAATCTTACGAACTTATAGCCTGCAGCCCAACCCCAATCCATGCCAGCAGCTTGTGCTTGCGTCCAAAAATTTCCTTGACCCGAAGCTCCCAAGTTGTATTGTGCTTGGTCAACTCCAATTCCGAATTTAATTTTGTTATAATTTCCAGCAGGAACATTTGGCAAACTAATAACCAAACTTGCCGGAGTTTGCTCATCTACAATAAAATAACTTTGAGATTTTGGATAAGTATATACATCTCCGTTTTCATTATACAAAACAATATTGCTAATAATGTATTTAATTGTATTTATTTTCAAAACCTCGCCTTGAGAAGTAGCAACAGTGGGACTTCCAAGTACTAATTCATTACCTGCAAAACCATTTTCGTATTGAATTTTTAACGTTCCTGTTCCTGAAATAGCGTCTTCGTTCTTACTACAAGATACTAAAGATACTGCAATTGCTAACACAGCAATTGACTTTTTTAAAATATTTTTCATTTGTGTTTTCTTAAATTTTTATTTAAACATAAGCGCAAAACAATTCCATTAATCTAATGAAGTTGCTTCTTTTTTTAACCGAAAAAAATTAAGAAATGCCAGTAGGCGGATGAAATTCCGAGCAACTATTCAAGTGAAAGTAAAGATTAGAATAGTTGTCGATGAGTGTGTTTTCAGACTCAAAATAAATTGGAGCGATTACTAATGAGGCAATATCTTCATAAAATAATACTTCAACTTCTTGCTTAGTATTGTCTTTTTTATCTGATGAATTGGGTTTTTCACCTTCTGATGCTTTTGCCAATTCCTTTTTTAGATGACATTTTCCACAACAATTAAGTTGAGGTTTATCTTTATTTTCACAAAGAACCGTCGCAATATAATGATAGTTCACTACATAATCAATAACCGGAATTATGGGCTTTAGAATGATGGCGAGCACTAGTATGATTACAAATTTCTTCACTGTGCAAAATTAAACATTAATAAACATTTAGATACTAAAAAAAATAAAAACTTGTCCTCAAAGAAAATCAAATAGTTTTTGAGAAAACGGACTATTTCATCATGACACGAAGCACCACCACAGAATTAGTAGTGCAA
>CAISUR010000111.1 GCA_903888655.1 uncultured Bacteroidota bacterium
AAGATACGACAGGGGCAGGCGATGCCTTTTGGACGGGTTTTTTGTATGCTAAAATAGAACAAAAAAATCTGAACGATTGCATTACAATTGCTCAAAAGTTAGCGGCTATCAAACTTCAAAATGTGGGAAGATTACCCGATAACATCAATATTAAAAAGATAATTGAAGGCTGAATAACGAGAGCTTTTTTTGTTTCCATAATATTAGTAGTGCAATATAAACTAAAAGGTTCAACTTCACGCTGAACCTTTTTTCTATAAGTTAAACAACACACTAGCTTTACGCCGCCATAATACTTTTTACATCACTTAAAGGAGCAACGCTCGCGGTGTTGCAGGCAAAAACATAAAAATAATACACTGTTCCGGGTGTGAGCCCTTTGAACAATTTTTTTCTTGACTTTGAGTAATCACAACGAATTTTTTGTGTGGTGTTATCTAGAATCAATTGACCATCCATTAGTGTAGGATTTTCAATAGAAGACCCTTCACTACAAATACAAAAATACGTTATAGCACCGCGACCTGTTACCGCAGGAATATCAACAGCAATTTCACCCACATTGTCAGTGCGATACCCCAAAAAAGAATTGATTTTATCTATAGGCAAACTGTTTTGAGGAGTAGTCGAAGTAGGCACAAAACCTGCTAAAATAATTTTAGAGGTGTCGCCTAGAGCTTCGCTATCGACGTAAGTAGCCAATAAATCTAAGGTGTTGATTATTTTTTTTCTAGCAGTGCTTAACGCTGTTTTCTTAACTACACCATAGGTGTTATACTCTGATACTGCGGTGATATATTTGTCTTGAATAGCGGTATACTCTGCCAACGAGAGCGGTGGCGTAGTAAAGATCAATGGATTGGTATAAATACCGTTCGCAACCTGATGTACACGGATTTCTAATCCAGCATCACTAAACTTGTGATACTCCAATTTACATTTAGCTTGTAGCATGATAAATGAATTTACAGATTAATAAATAAAAAAACTCCAGTAACGTTACATTAGCAATAACGATGCAGCAGAAATAAATATTATATTTATTGTTGTTAAAATTGGATTAAAAAAATGTTAAAACTCTAAAAACCTTTGTTTTATAGTATTTTCCAAAAAGATTTCTCTTAAATCTATCTGAGTTTTTAGTCTAATCGATTAGAAAGAATGTCACACCAATAGGTAAATGAATAATTTCTATCGGTTTTTTGCTGCAACCTATGGGTTAGACTCTATTTCCAGTCGTATTTTATATAGAATCTGATGGGAATTGAGCTTTTTCCAACGGTTTTTGGTCAATTCCTGACGGAAATACACCAATTCCTGACGGAAATGAACTAATTCCTGACGGAAATACATCAATTCCCGACGGAATTCAACTGATTTCTGACGGATTTAAACTAATTCCCAACAGAAATACATCAACTCTCGACGAGAAGGAACTGATTCCTGACGGATTTATACCAATTCCTGACGGAAATACATCAAAACCCATCGGAAATACATCAAAACCATTCGGAAATGATTTCTTTACTATTGATCAATATATAAATCATTACGATACCACACAAAATAGGAATAGTTTTTTAAATTTTCTTAAAAACCATCATTTATAGATTTACTAGAAGTACAAAAAAATCTATCTTTTTTCAATTTTATTTAAGCACCTTTTTCTCTTCCTCCTTGATAGCAATTTAAAATTAACCCCTTTTTTTTTCAAAAAACTCGCCAAGTATTATAAAACAAAGATTTTAAGCAAACCCAATAAAAAAACCTTAATTTTTTCAATGCAAAAAATAATTGATTTATACAATAGGGAAACCCCTAATTTTTAATGGGGGAAATTCCTCAAAAGATTAGGGGTTTACCCCTTTTAGCGTATTAATTAATTAGTTTATTTTGACCAAAGGTTATTTTTTAATTTCAAAAATGAATATTTTAAAACAAAATCTAATAAAAAAAAGAGTTAAACACAACCAAAAACAACGGAAAATTGCTCAATTGAAAGATAGAAAATGTTTTTTTACCCAAAAAACTACGTGTTTTTACGGATAAAATTAAATGACAAATCCGTATTTCTACAAGTAGATTTATTTAACGATAATTTTATTTTTGATTTCGTAATAATTTTATTTTTTAAA
>CAISUR010000112.1 GCA_903888655.1 uncultured Bacteroidota bacterium
ATATAAATTTTCACTTAAACATTAAATAAAATGAAAAAAATTATCCTTTTTTTAGCAATGATAACCATCTTATCATTCCTTACATCTTGCGAAGCTGGTTACGTTACGGAACAACCTACGTATGTTGAAACTTCAAGACCTGTTCAACCGGCTGCTGACTACATTTGGATTGATGGAGATTGGATTTGGAACAATCATTTAAAAACATATTCACATGGAAATGGTCGATGGGAAACTCCTAACCGAGGGAGAAACTATACACCGGGACGATGGAATAATTCTTCGCGTGGATACCATTGGCAAAACGGTAGAAGACGTTAAAAAATGAGAAAAATCTATATCTTACTGATAGTTATTTTGCTAATTGGATGCAAAAACGATAAAAAGCAACATACTAATTCTAATATTTATTCCAAACAAGATTACTCTGATTTGACGTTAAATCAAGTAGCAATAGATTCTTTTTTTGTTGCAAATCCGGAGTCTAATTCAATAAAAGACGAAGTAATAAAATTTTATAAAAACAGAAATTATCAATGTGCTTGGTTCAATAAAACGGGGATGACACAAGCAGTTCCAAATTTTTATAATCAACTTCAAAATTATAGTAGTGATTTTAATGATAAACAATTTTATAATCCGCAGTTAGATACATTAATCACCTTAATAAAAACGAATAAAGTAGATACAAAAGTCAACTTAATCAACAATAAATCGCTCGAGTTACTATTGACTACAACTTTTTTTAAATATTCTAAAAAAGTATATGGCGGAATTATAAAAAACCCTCATAATTTAGATTGGTTTATCCCCAAAAATAAGAAAAATTATCAAGTTGTTTTGGACTCGTTGGTTATTTCAGACAATAAAAACATATCGAAAGAGCCTGTAAATCAATACTATATTAAATTAATTGAAAAGTTACGACAATATAGAGACATACAGAAAAAAGGTGGTTTTCCTATTGTGATTACTGAAAAAAAAACACTAAAATTAAACCAAATAGATTCGTGTTTACCTAAAGTAAAACAACATTTATTTTTAACTAAAGATTTACAAAATAACGATAATTCACAGGTGTTCACCAAAGAATTAGAACTAGCGGTTATCAATTTTCAAAAAAGATTAGGACTCAGCGAAAATGGAAAAATTGATAAACAAACTTTACTTGAACTAAATAAACCTGTAGATTTTAGAATTAATCAAATGATGGTTAATTTAGAGCGATTGCGTTGGATTCCGGTAGAGATGGGAAAAGAGTTTTTGTTAGTGAATATTCCAGAGTTTAAATTACATGTTTTTGAAAACGGAAAAGAAATTTGGTTAACCAATATTGTTGTTGGAAAAGACGCCAAACAAACCAGTATTTTTAAAGGAAATATTTCAAAAATAATTTTAAATCCTTATTGGAATGTTCCAAATAGTATCATAAATGAAGAAATTCTTCCAGCATTAAAACGAAATCCTGCCTATTTAACAAAAAATAATATGGAAGTTCTTTCGGGAGAGCATATTGTCAACGCCTCAAGAATCAATTGGAAAAAATATGAAAAAAATATTCCTTTTACGATTCGGCAAAAACCTGGAAGAGATAATGCTTTAGGAAAAATGAAGTTTTTGTTTCCTAATAATTTCAGTATTTATCTTCACGATACTCCAACTAAAAGTTTATTCAATCGCACCAAAAGAGATTTTAGTCACGGTTGCATTCGAGTAGAAAACCCAATGAAATTAGCACTTTATTTTCTTAAAAATAACAAAGAATGGAACCAAGTAAAAATAGATAGCATACTTACAACGGGTAAAGAATTTGATATATCAATAAAACCAACCATTCCAGTTTATATTGCCTATTTCACCGCTTGGGTAGATAATAAAGGAAACTTGAATTTTAGAAATGATATTTATGATTTAGACGCAGCACTCGCAAAAGAAATTTTTGCTAAATAACATAAAAATAAAATATTGCTTTTTGAGTCAAGAGAAGAAAATTTTCACCAAAAAAAACTTTGGTACTAACCAAATAGCATTATTTAATTTTAGTAACTCTATAAAATGAAACCTCTTGATACCTTCTCTTAAACGTTTTTTTTATGAATCTGGCAAATTTTCGCTGTTCACAGGAAGGTTTTTCAAAGAGCTTATATTGCCTCCTTTTCAGTTAAATGAATTCATCAGACAATGTTATGCTGTTGGTAATAAATCATTGCCATTAGTAACCATCACAGGATTTATCATGGGA
>CAISUR010000113.1 GCA_903888655.1 uncultured Bacteroidota bacterium
CTGACCATTGCTTTCCCGTTTCCAAATCAATGACATAACTACCAGTTACATCAATCACAACTTTTTTTCCTTTTAGTAAAACATCTGGAATGCCGAAAACATTTACTACATATTTCATAAATTACAATTTTTTCGCCTACTTCAATTCAGGCATTGGCAATCCTGTTCCCTACTTATTTCTATGGGCTTTTCGGGTAACTCCCTTATTGTTAAAATAGTTGTTGAACTCTTTATGGTAGCCAGGGCTTCCTAATTATTTACAAATTAAAACACAATGCCCCATACGGGCGGGATGCAAATGGCACAATAAATACAGGCGATAAATTGGCAACAAATGGTACAAATAGTACAAATGATATGGGTTAGTTGTTTTTTTATTGTGAACATTACTCATTTATTACCCTGATTATGTATACAAAAAAGTTCAGCCAACTACCCCACGTAGTCAACTGCATCCCATGCGGTGTTTGATTCAAAATTTATAGGATTGTTTTTAATCTATTTATTACATGCTGATGTATATTCTGATACTAACGTTGCAAGTTTTTGTCTATCCGATTCAGATGTATATTTTTTGGATAACTCATCTTTTAAATCAGTTATTTGGGTGTGTAATTCCTTTGCTTGTTCAATTAGAGAAACATCCAACGCGGGTAAACTCTTATTTTTTTCTATTAAACTCAAAGCCTGACATTGAACCTCTGCAAGTCTTTTTGCATCCTTATCAATGTTATTGCAGCTAATTAAAAAGAAAGAACTTATTGGTAAAATTAAAATTGATGAAATTATTTTCTTTAACATGTTCATTATTTTGTTTATTTGTTTATTGTCTAACCTATTTTAATAACATCAATTTTCAAAACCCATCCAATTAATTTTTCACCATTCGGATTGTTATAAGAACCATAGTAAAAACTTTCAAACTCTTTTTCAATATGAATTAATTCACTTTGTGGGATAAAATCCCTAGTTGAATTATTAATGCTAGGGGTGTCAAATAGAAATGCCTTAGCAGAAGTTATCTTTCCAGCAAAAGGCTGAAACCCCGGTGATGGCTTAAGTGTTGTACTCTGGGTTACCTGTGTAGCTATCGATTGAGATGCCTGTTCAAGGCTTTTCCCTAAATCTTTTAAATCAAATTCGCCACCATTTTTCAAGTATTTAATAGTTGTTACTGTGAATACAATTGCTGCTGCTATGAATATATATAATCCAAATCCGGTACTAACACTTACACTACTAGAACCTGATCCTGAATCAAAATTAAATCCACCTCCAGAATAGTCACTTCCAACCCATCCTAAAGCATGACAAATACCAATGAGAACATTTACAATTCCTGCAACTGGACTCCATTTTATTTCTTTAAACGCAAAGAATGCCGCAGCCAAGGAAATTAGTAATCCAATAATACCATCAAAAGAGTGTGTGCCAGCTAACCCTGCACTTGCATTACCACCAAAGCCACCAAAACTTGCAGAGATGCTAGTACTTAACCACGGCATGAATACTGAAATAGCCATTAAGGCAGCTGAACCTAGTGCAAATAAATTTAATTGTTTTTTCATTTTTTTTTTATTTTTAATTGATTAATAATGTCTTGTAATCCTATTAGGTAATATCCATCCTTTTTTTTCTATGCCATCTTTTATAACTTTCGCATAGTAAAATTTCTTCTCAAAGTTTGCTTCTTTAAGAATAGTGATTGTATCTCCACGTACTCCAGTCATTGTAGAATCACTAAACTTTTCTAAAGTGGTTAATGGTGTTTCAATATCCTGAAGTATAGTCTCAGCGTTACCGTAAGTGTCTTCAGAATAGCCTTGTACAATGCTTGTAAATGGAAACCTAATAAATTTATTAGAGTTTTGTGGGTTTAAGGTCAATTTAGTAAACTTATTAAAATTAAATTCTATTTTCTTACGATTTAAAATGTTCACATTCGAAATTGTAAAATCTTCAAGCCCATTGAATGACTCTAATCTCCCCTCAATTGTTACTTCTTCACTTACTACATCGTACGTTTTCATCGTTGTAGTAATATTATGAGACCAATTACTTGACTCTTCTGTTCTTGTTGAATTATAGGTAATATCACTATCATCAATGCGTTTGTAATTTATCCCAGTCAATAACTTATTAAATAAGCTTGTGTCTTCAAGTTCAATATGGTGCATTCTGTCATCAAAATTATCAAACCCAGGAGTAGTATCCCGCTTTTCATGATACCCAATCAAATCATCTAAACTTACTTTAGAACCGTCAATTAGTTTCCCTGACTTTGTGTCGACGTATATAAAATTGGAATTTTGATGCCCAAAATTATTTACAGCTAACTCTATATCCTCAGGAACAATAAGCCCACTTGTATTTATTGGATAAGCTTTTTTATCCGTTGTGACACTATTTCCAAGGTTGTTTTTTCCATAACAGACAAATTTCTTATCACAATTAAAATAACCCTTTAAAATCAATTTATGATGTAGATACTTGTTATTGAATGCGAAGTGATTTTGACTCCATTCAATTTGTAAATCCTCAAAATTATTAATAGTAAAAACTCTATTTTTCTCGTAAAACTTATATCCACCAAATCCTATTGCAAGTAAGAAAATAACAATTAAACTAATAAATACTGGATTCTTAAATAAAGGGACACTAGTGCTACTATTCATTTTAATTAATTTTTTAAACAGAAGAATAAGGAGAAAATCACATTTTAGGTTTAAAAATAAAACCCTGCCTTTAAAGTAAGATAATTAGCAACTATCCCAAATGCATCTTCATTTAGGTGATTGTAGGTTAGGGTAATTTCTTTACTCCTAGAGAATATATATCCTGCGCCCAGAGATAAGCCACTCGAACTTCCACTAGGACTCGATACGCAGTAACTCTTGTCATACCTTGGCTCAACAAATACTTTAGGTGTTACTTTATATCTAATGCCTAAACGATAGGAAATTATTGAAGCATCTGGAAATGTGTAGAACCCATTATCTTTTCCTGAAAGTCCAAAATGATCTGCACCAACATTAATTCCAATTTTATGGTTAATAGGAATAACAAAATTAATTCCTTCCCCAAAACCTGATTTAAAATTGTTTGCCAAATCTCCAGTTGGTATTGTGTAGAATGCATTAATACCAAATTTGAACCCATCACTTCTTGGTGTTTTGCTTCTTGTTTGCGAACCAGACTCAGTTTTCTTACTGCGCTTTGGTTCATTAGCTGATGGAGATGCCTCGGTTGATTCACTCACTTTTTTAGAAGATTTCTCTCCCTTGCTTTCAGAAGAATTATTGCTTTTAGCAACAATGGTGTTGCTCGGTGCAACTACAGAAATTGTTCCTACATTAGAGAAATTATGAAACAACAATTTGTTGCTATTGCTATCCAATGGATCATAGTGCTTAATATTTTTAAAAAAAGCAGGGTATGCAATCATGGTAACTGTTACCGTTTTCTTTTCCTCGGTAATTACAGTACTTGTTTCAAAGAAAGGTTGAACAGCAACATCGCAGTTGTTTTCTAAACTAAAATCACCCGAAACAAGTTGTTTAGCTTGCTCAACACTCACATTCTCGTATGTTTTTGTAAGTGTCTTTTTAATATCGCTAACTGTTAAGTCTGCAACCAATGGACGCTGAATGATGCCCTTCTTTGATACATTAATGTAATCAAAATCTATTGTACGTTTTTGTATACTAGACGCCGTTTTGCAAGATGCAAATAATAGGCAGCCTAATCCTATTTGTGAAAATGTATATATTAATCTTTTCATTGTATAATTGTTAATTGATTATTTTAAATTAGATGATTATTAATGTTTAAGAAATCCTTTTAATAAACCACCTACACCTTTTGTTTCAGTAGTAACAGTGCTAGTTCCTCCATTTGATAAATCAATAGTACCTTTTGGGAACAAGTTAATGTCTTGCAATTGAAAGTTTCTGATGTTTTTAAACGTAGCAGGATAGCCACTCAAAGTAATATATACTGTAGTAACCTCATTTACAGTTTCGGACGTACAACTAGAAAAAGGCTGTACGATTAAATCGCATTTTTGCTGTTTAATAAAATCGCCCATTGCATTTTCCCTCGCTTCTTTAAAGCTTAAGTTGGTGTACGTTTGTTTGGTAGTAATCCTTTGACTTCCTACTTGTAAATCAGAAATGAGTGGTTTCTGATAAATTCCTTGTTTTGATACGAATGTGTAATCAAAATCTGATTGAGCTGAACTGCTCTTCTGAGCTGTTTTGCAAGACGTTCCTGCAATTAATAAGCTTGCAACCATTGTTAGAGATAAAACTTGTTTTACCATTTGTTTATCATTTAATTTAATTACCTACTCATAAGGCTTTTCGGTTACGCCCCGTTTGATTAGTTTCTGGACTCTAATAAATTCTTCTATTATCTAATAATCATTATTGTTTCATTTTATCCGTGTTAGTTTCAGTACTCATTCTTTCACAAACATATAGTTAATGTATTGAGTAATTCTTCGCCATCTTTCGCCAACTTTTAATTAGTAAATGAGTACTGTGAAAAATGATTACTAGCTCAGTAAAAAATCATTTTACAACAAAACGCATTAAAACACCCCGAAAAAAAAGTTCTTTTTAGTTCTTTTTATTTTAATACCCATACAGATTACTAAAACTATCTAGACCTAAATTTTTATATCATCAAACCCTGATTATTATAATTCAGGCATTTAACAGCTGTTAAATAGGCATATAACTGAAAAAAGCACCACATTAGTTGCAAATAAAAACACAATGCCCCATACGGGCATGATGCAAATGGCACACTAAATACAGGCGATAAATTGGCAACAAATGGTACAAATAGTACAAACGAAAGAAGTGTATTGGAAAGTAGCTTTTATTTGTGCAAAACTGCCTTGAAGCTATATGATACCGGAAATATTGAGACACAAAGTTGAGAAAAAATTTGGAAAAGCAATAAAATATCCAAGAGATTGTAAAATTTTGTCATCTGCCATTGAGAAGGATTTAAAAAACAATACGGAGGATAATAAAATAAGCCATCTTACCCTCCAAAGGGCTTTTGGTGTAGTGACTTATGATGGTGAACCTAGTGAATATACCCTAGATATACTAGCTAGATATGCCGGCATGGGCGAATGGCGTGGTGCCGTAAACAAAACAAGGGGCTTGTTAAACTCTCATTTTAACAACACCGACATTATTATAGTTGCCAACTTGGAAAAAGAACAGGTACTTAACCTTGTTTATTATCCTGACCGCAAACTTAAGTTGTTATATAATGGGGAGGGGCTATTTAGAGTATTGGAAGTGTCGGCAGGCAAACTCATGGTAGACGACTTGTTGCATGTGCTGCGCATAGAGCTAAACTTGGAGTTTGTATGCGAATATGTAGTTAGAAACGGCAAAAACCTAGGACAATATGTGAGTAGTACCGAAGGCGATGGTGTTGTTTTATTGCAGTTAGAACCTTAAACCCAAATTCCGGAATAGGACTCTACTGCAAGTATCAACTATTTCAAATATAAATGTTTGATTGATTTATTCTCCTTCAACAGAATTTATTATGTTTTCTATCAAAAAATCTGTTCAAACACTTCTATTTTTTGTATTTGATACTTTCGTAACGCGTCTATTCCACAACTTGGGTTAATTTGCAATAAAAACAAATAGATGTCTTCTAGTTTCTCTGATGAGCAGCCCTTACTAAAAATTAATATGGATGCAGATGGAGCTACTATTCGTACACTCTATATAGGTAAGATTTTTACATTGTATCAGGTGAGGATACGTTCTCGCTTTTATGTTAGGAAGCAACTATCAACAGAATTTAAAGACGCTGAACTTTATAAAAATCTATTACGCAAAGAGTTCGAAATAGGGCAACAACTAGACCATCCAAACATAGTGCGCTATGTATTTATTACCGATGATGATACTGGTCTTTACGTGTTTATGGATTATCTGAAGGGAGATACCCTACAAACATTGCTTGCTAAAGAAGATAAGGTACTTAATGAGCCGCTCCCGTTTATCAGTAATTTGGTTACCCACCTTTCGGCAGCCTTTAACTATTTGCACGATAAAGGCATTTTTCATGGCGATGTATCGCCCTCTAATATCGTTTATAACAAGGAACTAAAAAAGTTCTTCCTAATCGATTTAGGTTTTGCTGTAACCGATAACTACATTAAACTAGGTGGTGGCACAGAAAGCTTTGCTGCACCGGAGGCATTTGCCGATCCTAGCAGAATAAACGCCACATCTGATATCTTTTCTTTTGGCAAAGTAGTAGAACAAATAGTGGCTGCCAAGGGCATTAACAAGTATAAAACCATTGTAGCTAAATGTTGTGCTGCAGAACAAAGCAATAGGTATCA
>CAISUR010000114.1 GCA_903888655.1 uncultured Bacteroidota bacterium
ACGATTGTTTTACAACGACTTTTGGTAAATATAAAATTATAGATGAAAATTATATTTGTTTTTATTTAGAAAAAATTCAGCAAAATGGGGATTGTACAGGCAATTCTGAACCAAATAAAGATTTAGGAATATACTATTTTTTTAAAAATAATAATGGGTTTATTCTTATCAAAAGTAGCGGCAATCTTGAACGAGATAAATTGAATGTTCAATACAGAGATATGATCATTAAGCAATATGCCGATTTTCAATATTACGATTATTATTACGGCGCTAATTTTCTATACAAATGGAAACTAACCAATCTTAAAGATGAAAATGAAATTGCTGCGTATTGCATGAATGAAAATCAAATACAAGAGTATCAATTTTTATATGCAAAAATTACAGACGATTACAGGGCATCGTGGGTTGCTTTGGTAAAATTTAATAATGAGCTTCATTATGTGATATATGATGCTGGCAATAAACAAGTTGGTTTATTTGATGATTCTCAAGTCAAAAAAATAGACAAATTAGTAACTGAAATTAGTAACCTTAAATCTCTAAAAAGTACAAAATTTAAAGAAAATTATAATCCAATTACATCATCTTCAGACAAAAACACCATTACAGTTTATAAAAACAAAAACGAAAATTTTAAAGTGCAGCGTGTTGAATATTATTTAAATAGTGAAACTTTTACGACAACAACTATTTATCTTCACAATTTAAATCCAATATATATTGAAAAGCAACTAACAACCGTGAATAAAAATATAACTAAAACGTCTACAAAAGGCATTTATGTTTTGGACTGGGAAAAAAGTCAAGCCATCAATAAGGTTATTTCTGAAGATTCTGGTCAAATTAACACCTCAATTTATATTGAAAAGCCAAAAATTAATGCCATAATGGAAGAAGTTAGAAATCATAAATTATAAATGAAAAAACGATATTATCTTTTATTTGCGGTTGTACTAGCTCTATTTTCTGCTTATCACATTTTTATTACTACTGATCTATTTGTCCCAAAACAAAAAGAAATTACTAAACCGAAAGAACTATTCAGGCAAATGTTTTCAGAAATCACTAAAATGAAAAACAAGTCTGACACTATATATTTTGTTATTTATGATATTCATGGAATATGTGGAAATAATCCAAAGCCTCATTTGTCAGAGTTTCAAAGAAAATTAGAGCAAATAAACTATAATAAACAAAACCCATTTTTTATCAATATTGATAAATCCATTGATGAATCAAATTTTATTAATACTAAAGTAATAATTTCAGGAATAACAGGAGGTTGTCCAGGTTCTAATAATTGCTTTCGTTCAGGAGTAACCAATTTTGACATAAATTCGAAAAAAGACATTATTATCTACAGACAAAACTATAAAATTGTAAATGAAAATACTGTAGAAATTGTTGTTACCGCCAATTTTGAAGAAAAGATGAAATTATTGATGAAATATAAAAATGGGAAATGGATTTCAAAAAAATTAAATTAAAATCCGATAAACTCAAGTTACATATGAAAAAAATTCTATACATATCATTTTTGCTTTTCACTGTTTTAACTTTTGGACAACAAACCTGTAAAATTTCGGAAGGAGAATTGCAGTTTTTATGTTTTAAAGGAGGAATAATTATTAAAAAATCAGATGGTTTTTATCGTGTAGCCCCCATAGAAAATGACAAAGAACAATTTCAATATAGTAAACTTGAGCCGAATGAATTTGAAAAACTTAAAAACTATAAAACCACAGTTTTTAAGGATGACATTATCAAAACCTTTGATTTAAAAAGTTTAAAGAGTAAAAAATTTACATACACAAATGAAGATAAAGAGGAAGATTATGGTTTTCTCTTTAATGAGTTTCTTTTTGCCAGCTTTAATAAGAAAGAGGAAAACAAATCACCAAAATTTGATGATTTATCTCATTTTATAATCATTCAAATCAATGGTTTAAAATTTCTATACATTTTTGAAAATGGAGTTTATGTCATTCCAACAAAAACTGGATTAAAAGTATTAGTAAGTAATAATTACAGCTATGAAACTATATTTAGTGTTGAAAATTATAAACCAACGGCTAATGAAATTAGTTTATGTTCTGATCAAATATCTACCAATCAAGAAGAATATTATAGTATATTGAAAAAAAAGAAAAAATACCAACTCAATAACAAACATGAAAAGATTGTAATTTCTAAAAAATATGATTCAATTATTTTAAAGAAGTTAATAATTTGTCAAAACAAAAAAAGATTTGATTTATATAATCACCAATATAAAAAACTGAGTAAAAAACCAGTTAAAGAATTTCATATATACCGGGACAAGGTTCAATTTCTTCAAAATAATCAATGTATAACCACTGATTATAACGGAATCGAAACAGAATCTAAAAGATTTGGATTTTTTGAAACGCCATATGAGCCCGATGGGACTAAACCTTTTTTATTAAATATTACAAAAGACAAAAATGATTTCGTTCTTGAGGTGAATAAAGTTAGAGGAGGTCGTTCAGAAAAAGTAGTAAAACTCATTAACACAGAAAATATTGAAAACTTCTATTTTCCCAATAACAAATCGGATGATTATTGGGGTGATTTATATTCATATGAGTCATGTAGGATATATTATCAGATGAAAGA
>CAISUR010000115.1 GCA_903888655.1 uncultured Bacteroidota bacterium
AATTATTAGACATATCTGAACTGGATCTATCAATTTTAGACGTACAACTTGGGTTGTATGATCCATCTGTATTTTTACATTTTTCATAGTTCTGAGAAAAAACAGGTGTTATAAAAATAACGAAAATCAGTGTAAAAAGAATAGCGAATAAGGTTCGGGTCATTTATCTAACTTTAATTGTTTTAGATTGAGACTCTAACCCTATTTGTTCCATTGATCTCCAGCCGATACCTGTAACTACATTATTTAAAAATATAATAGGTGTCACAGCTGTTTCCCAGGACTTATCCCCTATTCTTTCAGTGTAATAATAATAAACTAAATAATTATTTCCCTTATAATTTATATTTTCACTTTTATAGGGATT
Organism: uncultured Bacteroidota bacterium; assembly: GCA_903888655.1. GTDB lineage: Bacteria > Bacteroidota > Bacteroidia > Flavobacteriales > Flavobacteriaceae > Flavobacterium. Next base: position 368 of record CAISUR010000115.1, read on the forward strand.
TCTTATTGTTTCACCATATCTTCCTGAAATATCTGATGATGCACTATCATCACCCATGATTTTAACTACTGTATCTAATGTATAACCTATTCTTATTGTTGTTATTTTGTATCGGTTATCACTTCTTAAATCTTCATAACTTGCGCAAGAATAAACTATTAATAATGTTATAAAGAATAGAATTTTTTTCATGAATTTATTTTTTTACAATTATAGTGTTTATTTCTTTTGCTCTTTGTTCAATTTTATTTAATTCTTCGTCAGAATAATCCTTTTTAATTTTTTCATAATTATCTTTTGATTTTGCATCACCACGTAACATTGCACTAACTATCCATGCTACTGACTCTAATTTATTAGTCTCTGTTCCATAACCAAGTTTTAAATTATTTGCATATAATCTTGCTCCATCAGTACTGCCACCGTAAGCCCAGGCTTTCCTCCAGGTAAAGCATTCTTTTGCTTTATCTCCGGATTCATTTGAAACAATGTTTGTTAATGAGTTACTAAATAAATCAACTACTGCCTCTCCAACCCCAGCTGGACAAAATTTATTAGCAAGAAAAGCGGTTGCTGGAATATTTTTTTCATCTATAATTTTTTTTTTATATTCGTTTGCTTTTTTTTGATCAGGCTTTTCTTCTAAATACAAAATATACAAATCTGCTTCAGCAATTTTTTGAGTTTTTGTTGCTAATAAAAGATTTACTTCTGCTAATTCATAATTTTGTTCAACACCAAAACCATTTCTATAAAAACTACCTAGTGCAGCTTGTCCTTCTCCAAAACCTCTCATGGCTGCAACTTTTGCATAATTTACAAGAACATCTTTAGATGGAAGATTTAATGCCTTGATTGAATCCACTCCTTTGAGCTGGGATAAAGAAGCAACTTTACCCATTGCTCTAGGAGAGCCTTTTTCTGCAGCCATAACAATATATTTGAATAATTCATCTCTATTTTCAGTTTTTGATCCTTCACTAGAATGAGTAACAAGCATTGCGTAGTTATACATAGATGTGGCAAGGCCTTTATCTGCCGCTTGCTTGTAATATTGTAATGCTTTTTTATAATCAACAGGAACCCCTAATCCCATTTGATAAATAACCCCTAAATTATTTAAACAAGGAGCCTCACCTTCATTAATACATTTTTCATAATTATTTTTAGCGCTAACATAATCTTTTTTGACAAATGCTAACGTTGCGGCTATCCCAGATTGAGATTTTGGAGTTCCATTTAGCTTTTCTTCATCAATCATGGCATTAAGTTTTGTTACTTCATCAGGTATTGTTGTTGGCGTAATTGTTTTTTCTACAATTGTTTGTTTAGTTTCCGGTGTAGGAATTACTGATTTTTTAGTTTCTACTGACGCAGTTCTTATTTCAGGCTCTGCATTTTTTGGAGCATAGTACGAAGCAATTTGAACTTTAACGTTATCCATGCGTTCTCCAGGATTTGGATGAGTTTGAAAAAATGGTATTGGACTGTTTCCTCCCATCCTTTGAAATGCAGTAAAAAGTCTGATTGCACCATCCGGATTATAACCATTTCTAATCATCCATTCTAAACCGATTTTGTCTGCCTCTCTTTCTTGGTCTCTTGTAAATGAAGTTGCTACAGCGGTTCCTAAAAGATTACCAACGTCAGCTCCAAGTTGAGTATTACCGTATTTTTTTCCAGTTTTAGCTGAAAGAACAGAGCCAGCAATTAATGCTACTAACTCACCTGCTGCCTGAATACTTTTGGCATTCTCTCCGTGACGATAATATAAATGCCCCATTTCATGACCAAGGACAAAAGCTGCAAGATCCTTGTCCTTAATAAAAATATCAAACATTGGTTTATAGATATTAATTGTTGCAACTCCATTAATATAACCGGCTGAAGCATTTAAAATATTCTGACCAATTAAATTTACTCTTTCAGGATAAATTCCTGAACGCGAACTAATTTTATCTAAAATATCTATAATTATTTTTGCATCAGATCTTGAAATGGTTGCGTATGTTGATCCATCTATAAGTAAATTTACATTTCCACTCCCAACAGACATTGCTCTAATATCCCAATAAGGAGGTTCTTTTCTTTGTTGTGCAAAAATGATGTTTGTGCTTAAAAATACTATTAATGTTATTAAGACTAATATCTTCTTCATTCTAGATTCAGTTTACCAAAATGTAGGCACTAAAGTAAGTAAAAATAATAGATAGAATTTGTATAGGAAATTATAGGATGCTTTGGGAATTTTTCTATAATATTTTTAGTGCCTTTAAATGAGCATATGCTTGTCACTAAAGGTCGAAGTAGAAGCTACTCCTTGGCCCAAAAAGGGGAACCCGGCTCTTAAAGAAACTTTTAAATTTGAAAATGAATTAGGGACCCCTAGTAAGTGCGAGCACAGAGGGAGCGACAGCGACCGATAGGAGTCATCGTTGCCCCAGCAACGATGAGTGGTGGCGTCCTAGCCGCTATGTTTTGCGACCTAGCAAAACAATCAAGAAAGCTGATGACGGAGTCATCAACAGCATTAATTAATGCCTCGCAGAGGGGAAATAAGTTATTGATATTAAAGCATTATTATTACATGAAATGTTAATAATTCGTGTAATAATAACCGCATAAACATTGGTATTTTATTGCTGCTTGAATCACAATCCTACTTCCATAGTACTTCCAGCTAGAATGATCTTGTAAGTATGATAGATTATATTTGTTGTTAGATGAGGATTTGCAAAGAAAAAACTTTTTTTTCTTACAACGGTGTAAACGAGATGCTCTACCAACTGAGCTAATCGCCCTACTATTTCGAAGGCTTTATATAGCAATAAAAATATGAAG
>CAISUR010000116.1 GCA_903888655.1 uncultured Bacteroidota bacterium
CGAACGGCTTCCGTCAATTGCCCTCCTTCATCATATCCCACATAGCCGGGAGGCGCACCTACTAAACGACTTACACTATGACGTTCTTGGTATTCACTCATGTCTATGCGTGTCATCGCGTTTTCATCATCAAATAAATATGCTGCAAGAGCTTTTGCTAATTCTGTTTTACCAACACCAGTAGTTCCCAAGAATAAGAACGAACCAATCGGTTTTTTCATATCTTGTAATCCTGCACGACTTCTTCGAACGGCATCGCTAACCGCTTCAATAGCTTCTTCTTGGCCAACAACTCTTTGATGCAATTCATCTTCTAGTTTCAAAAGTTTTTCTCGTTCGCCTTGCAACATTTTCATTACTGGTATTCCGGTCCATTTGGCTACAACTTCGGCAATATCTTCACGAGTTACTTCTTCTTTAATTAAAGAAGTTCCCGATTGATTTTCAGCTAATTGGTTTTGAAGAATATCCAACTTTGTTTGAGACTCTTTTATTTTTCCGTAACGAATTTCAGCTACTTTTCCGTAATCACCATTTCTTTCCGCTTGTTCCGCTTCGGTTTTAAAATCTTCAATTTCTCGTTTGATGTTTTGAATGCTGTCCACTACGTCTTTTTCCGATTTCCATTTCGTGAAAATTTCGTTGCGTTCTTCTTTTAAGTTCGCCAAATCCATTGCCAAACCTTTCAATTTGGTTTCATCATTTTCTCGTTTTATGGCTTCAATTTCGATTTCTAATTGCATGATTTTTCGATCTAAAACATCCAATTCTTCGGGTTTTGAATTGATTTCCATGCGCAATTTGGATGCTGCTTCGTCCATCAAGTCGATTGCTTTGTCTGGTAAGAAACGATTAGTTATGTAGCGTTGCGATAATTCTACTGCAGCAATTATTGCATCGTCTTTGATTCGTACTTTGTGATGTGTTTCGTATTTTTCTTTAATACCTCGTAAAATCGAAATCGCACTTTCGGTGTCGGGTTCGTCGACCATTATTTTTTGGAAACGGCGTTCAAGTGCTTTGTCTTTTTCGAAGTATTTTTGATATTCGTCTAAAGTGGTGGCACCAATGGCTCTAAGTTCACCGCGAGCTAACGCTGGTTTTAATATATTGGCGGCATCCATTGCGCCTTCTCCGCCACCAGCACCAACTAGAGTATGAATTTCATCAATAAAAAGAACTACATCTCCCTCAGAAGATGTAACTTCTTTTACAACGGCTTTCAAACGCTCTTCAAATTCCCCCTTATATTTAGCACCAGCTATTAACGCACCCATGTCTAAAGAATAAATCACTTTATCTTTAAGATTTTCAGGCACATCACCATCAACGATTCTGTGTGCTAAACCCTCGGCAATTGCCGTTTTACCAACACCTGGTTCACCGACCAACATGGGGTTATTTTTGGTTCTACGTGTTAAAATTTGCAATACACGACGTATTTCTTCATCACGACCAATTACGGGGTCGAGTTTCCCACTTTTTGCCAGTTCGTTTAGATTTTTAGCATATTTATTCAAAGCATTATAAGTCTCTTCTGCCGATGCAGAGGTTACCCGCTCGCCTTTTCGCATTTCTTCAATAGCAGTTTGTAAGTCTTTTTCAGTAACACCTTGGTCTTTTAAGATTTGTGCGACTTTGCTTTTTGATTTAAAAATGGCTAAAAGCAAATGTTCAATCGAAACAAATTCGTCGTTAATTTTTTTCGCTATGATTTCGGCTTCACTTATAGTCGTTGAAGCATCTCGTGAAAACATAATTTCACCACCTAAAACTTTAGGAAAATTTTGAATGGTACTGTCTAGAATTTTTTTGAAAAGGTCTACATTAACGTTTAGTTTTTTCAAAATAAAAGGAGTAACGTTCTCATCAACATCTAAAATACCTTTGAAAATGTGCTCGTTCTCGATTTGTTGTTGTTCAAAACTTTGTGCAATTTGTCGCGCTTGTTGCAGGGCTTCTTGCGATTTGATTGTAAATTTATTGATATTCATATTTTTTAATCATTAAGGGATAAGGTTAATTAAAGTTTCTTCCTTTTGAATTTATTTTATAAGTGTGATTGATCTTTGATATTGTAATTGATTTTTGAACTTGACATTGTAATTGCCATTGATAAATCCTATCTTTGAAAAAAGTTTGACAATTAATATTCCATTACCATTAATCGGTCAAAATGACTTAATTAAGGCAAAGACCACTACTAAAGTTACGACAAAAAGTCGTTCAAAATGACAAAATATGAGTTTATTTAAAAATATATTCGGAAGTTCGGAAGAACAAACTTCAGTTTCTAAACTTAATTGGATTATGTTTACCGATTTAGGACAATTGAACGAGATTATAGATTTATCTCATGAAAAACCAGTTTTGATTTTTAAACACAGTACACGTTGCAGTATTAGTCGTTTTGCATTAAAACAATTTGAAAATGAATATGATTTAGACGATAACATAACACTTTATTTTCTGGACTTACTAAATCATCGTGATATTTCAAATGAGATCACGTCTCGCTTTGAAGTAGAACATCAGTCTCCACAAGTGCTATTAATCAAAGAAGGCAAATGTATTTTTAATGCATCTCATAGTTCTATAGATGCGGATAATCTAAAAAAGTATATTTAACAAAAAAATATGTTAATTTTGAGAATACTATAATTTTAGAATGTTTTTTTAGTTTAATTTTGAGTAAAATTAGAATTTAATTATGGCATCTATTATTTCAAAAAAATATTCTATTGTTCAAATAGCACTTTTTTCAACCATATTTTCGACAATTACATGTGGATTATTGTATTATTTTTTAGAGAGAAAAAATGAAGAAGCATTAATTACTAATTCTGCTAAATATTGCGATTATAGTGTAAAAAGAATTCAAGGATTCAAGTTTGTAAAACCCATCTTATGGGTAGATGAGAATTGTGAGTCGGATAATCTGGCTGGAACAAAACGAAAGATTACCGAAATTATTGATAAATATAAACAAATGAATGGAGTAACCAATACTTCGGTTTATTTAAGAACTGGACCTCAGTGGACTGTTGTTAATGAAAATGAAAAGTATCAGCCAGGCTCTTTGTTTAAAGTTCCGGTTTTAATTACAATTTTAAAAATGGATGAAGAGAATCCCGGATTTTTAAATAAAGTAATTTCATATAAAAATCCAATACAAGTTGATAAAAAACTGAATTTTCCTTCAAAGACAATTCAGTTAGGTTCAAGCTATACTATTAAAGAACTACTAACTTTTATGATAAAGTATTCCGATAATGTAGCTACAGTTCTTCTAGAGCAAAATATGAAAAATGAAATTCTACAAAAGTTGTTTTCAGATATTGGTTTAGAAGTTCCTAATGCCTATTCAAGTGAGTATTTATTTACAGCCAAAGATTATTCATTGTTTATGAGGACTATTTTTAATGCTAGTTATTTAAGTTCTGAAAATTCTGAATTTGCTGCAGAATTATTAAGCGAATGTAATTTCAAAGACGGCATAGAAAAAGGAATTCCTTCAAACACAAAAATCGCCCACAAGTTTGGCGAAGCAGGGAGTAATGATGAAAAGCAATTGCATGAATCAGCAGTTATATACTTGGGTGACAAAGGATATTTGTTGACGGTAATGACCAAAGGCAAGGATATAAAGACATTATCGAGCTTGATTGGAGAAATTTCAAGAGCGGTTTATAATGACGTTAGCAGTAAATAAACTTGTTTTTTGTTTTTCTTACAGCAATTTTTAATGTTTATTATTTTTAGTTTTTTTCATTTTCTAATTTTATTTTGAGAAATAATACCTTTCAATTTTCCTTTTAAATCTTCACCACAATCAAATATCATTTGTTCGTTGCTTGGAAAAGGAACTGCCTTTTTATCGAAATAAGGAAAATATTCAGATTCACAAGCATTTTTCTCACCTACATATTTAGAGTAAATATTTTCAAAAACAAATTCGCTCGCTAAAGGGAAAGTATCAATCAATTGGTTAGTTTTAAAATCAATATAATCAACTTTAGCGACAATTTGGGCTGATTTAAATTGTCGAGATTCATAAATAGTTGCTTTAATAGTTTTCATATTATCAACCATTATTACTTGACCAGAATTGTCCTTTACTTGTTGACCTTGAGCATTTAGAAGTGGTTTGGTGCCATCTTTAATTTGTTTCTCTTTAATTAATTCTTTTTCTTTTATTTGTTCTGGAGAAACATTAATCTGTCTGAAATTTACAGCCAATTCATAATCATAAGTTATTCCTTTTTGACGATTACTGTGGTATACAGTCCATTTGTCATTTAGACCATAAGTACTGAAATCCAATAAATCATTTTGCAAACGAACTGGAATAACCATATTTGTTTCGTTTTTAGTATAGACTGACACAAAATCAGTTCCTTTTAATTTAGCGTCATTAATTAAATTGGATACATCTTTATAATTAGGAGAAAGACTATTCAAATACATTAAATCATCATAAGCACGACGAAAATTTATTTTATCTTTAGTTACTAGTAACGCTTTTGAATTATCATATAAATGTTTAGCTAAAGCATTTTTACTATTTAGAATTTGATCAGAATAATCTTCAAAAGGAAAAATAGCATTTCTATTCTCTTTTATTAAATGCAGCGGTAAAACAGGTTTGATTAACTCCTGGCGATTATTTAATTGCAGAAAAGTGTTATAAATTTTTTCAGTATTATTTGGGTTTGCATCTTTTATTAAATAATTTATATTTTGCAAATCACGTTCTTTGGCTTTTGCAAATGCTTCTTCTAGCAGATAAATATAATCTTGTTTTCCCTTTGCTTCTTTTCGATTTCTTAAACCCTCCACAGCAGTATTAATTGCCGCATCATAATCTCCCGAAGTAAGCGATTGTCGAGTCTGTTTAACACCGCAAGAGGTGACAAGCAAAAAATAGGCAAAAAAGAGGATAGTTTTTTTCATGGTTTAGAGTTGGTAAGGTTATTATTGAATGCTTTTCAAAAAGTAAGCCAAATGGTAGATTTTTAATTTATTTTCGAACAAATGGAGGTAATAATTTGCTGCAAACTTCGCCAAAACCAATTCTCACAGAACTATTTTGACAATATCCTTTCATGATTACAGTATCGTTATCATTAATAAATTTACGTTCTGAACCATCACTCATTTTTATTGGTTTTTGTCCACCCCAGGTTAATTCTAACATAGAGCCAAAACTATCTTCAGTAGGACCTGAAATCGTTCCTGAACCCATCATGTCTCCCGAATTTACTCGACATCCATTAGAAGTGTGATGCGTCAATTGTTGACACATAGACCAATACATATATTTGAAATTTGATTTAGAAACCAAAGTTGGTTTTGCATTTTCGGGCTCAATATATACTTCTAGATTGATGTCATAGGCATGTTTTCCTTTTTGTTGTAAATAAGGAAGTGGAGTC
>CAISUR010000117.1 GCA_903888655.1 uncultured Bacteroidota bacterium
TCACTTCTGTTTCTGAGCGATTAAAGAAAGATAAATTCCTTAATTTAACTCTTGATTTTTATGCTGGAGCTTTAATGGCAATTGATTCGGCAAAAGTGTTAGGAATGAATGTAGATATTAAGATTTTTGATTCTGAAGAAACTAAAAATAGCACGAACGCCTTAGCAATAATTTCAAGCAGTAGTTTTGCTAATACCGATGCTGTTATAGGACCTTTTTATCAAGTAAATGTCGAAAAAGTGGCTGCTGCATTAGAAAGCCAAAATATTCCTGTGATTTCTCCATTATCTAAAGACGAGGGAAAGTCGTATAAAAATTTATATCAATCCACACCTCAAAGTGATGCCATTAAAAAAGCTATATTTGATTATATGCGTGCCAAAAATGGCAATATCATAGCCGTAATTGATCCAAAGAAGCTGGGAATAAAACAATACATTCAGGAATATCAAAAAGGGGTTAAGATTGTAGGATCATCGGATAAAGGCGGATTTGTAGCCGATAGTATCAAAAAATATTTCATTAAAAATAAAATGAATTATGTGGTGCTTGTTTCTGAAAAAACGGGAACTATTCTTACGGTTACCAATGCTATGCAAGCCGCGGTAAAAGACTATCAAATGCAATTGGTAATTTTAGAACCCAATGAATCATTAGATTACGAAGAAATCGATTTAAAGCGTTTGACGAAATTAAAAATGACCTATCCATCGGCTTCAAAGGATAATGATTCGGCGGAAGCATCTCAATTTGATATAGCATTTAAAAAGAAAAACAAAATATTTCCTAATCAATATGCTGTGAGAGGATTTGACCTAACCTTTGATACCTTGTTGCGATTGTCGCAAAATAAGACCTTTGAGCAATCAATGAATGAAGATGCAACCGAACAGATTGAGAGTAAATTTGATTATGCTAAAAAACTTTCAGGAGGTTACGCCAACAATGGAATTTACATTTTATATTACGACGAAGATTTAACCATAAAACAAGCGCCATAATGCCTACTTCAAGAATAACTTATTTAGGAGACTTACGAACATCATCTCTACATCTTCAATCAGGAACTGAAATCCTATCGGATGCTCCCGTGGATAATCATGGAAAAGGGGAAGCATTTTCTCCAACCGATTTATTAGCCAACTCTTTAGGAAGTTGTATGATGACCATTATGGCGATTAAAGCTAACGAAATGGGAATCGATTTAAAAGGATCTACCGTTGAGGTAACCAAAATCATGCAAGCCGAACCAAGAAGAGTTGGACGATTGGAAGTCGTTATGAATATGTCTATTGCCGAATCTGAAAAAAACCGAATCATCTTGGAGCGAGTAGCGATGAATTGTCCTGTTTTTTTGAGTCTTCATACCGAAATTGAGAAAGTAATTACAATTAATTGGAAATGATACAGAACAGCATAAAAAATAGACATTGATTTTCTAACTGTATAAAATCGCTACTTTTTCTCTCTATCCTCTTTTTCCAAAATGGACGACCAACAAATACTTCTTATTAAACTCGCGCATACTAAAATGCCTTTCGGGAAATACGAAGGAAAATATCTTATCGATTTACCAGAATATTATTTACTGTGGATTCACAACAATCGCCTGCCTATTGGACAATTGGGAGAACAACTCAAACTTGTTTATGAACTCAAACTAAATGGACTTGAAGAATTAATTCGTAATATCAAAAAACAATACCCAAAAAATGATTATTAGATAATAGA
>CAISUR010000118.1 GCA_903888655.1 uncultured Bacteroidota bacterium
GAACTTCCAGCAAAAGCAGCCGATTTTATGTCATCTTTAGCAGCAACAGGTTATATATTAAAAACGGTTGGGTTTTTAGAAATTATAATTGGAGCTTTATTGCTACTTAAAAAATGGATTGCATTTGCTTTAATTGCTTTAGTTCCAATTTCATTAAATATCTTGTTGTTTCATCTTTTTTTAGATGCATCGGGCATAGGTGGCGCAATAGTAGTCGCAACTTTGAATGGTATTTTAATTTACAAACATTGGTCTCAATACAAGCCTCTTTTCTTGTAAACTAAATCATTACAAATTATATTGGTAAACTAAAGGCATTAATGTTATTTTGTTAATGGATACATCTCCTTTTTATTAAGATTCCAAGATCTGAACAGAATCGAATAGGTAAAACCTTTGCTTTATTTCAATTTACTTCACCATAGGAAATCCTTTGGCTCTCATTAATGCATCTACTTTGGCATCTCTACCTCTAAACGAACGATAAGCATCACCTTGGTCGGTTGTGTTTCCTGAACTAAAAACAAATTTCAATAATCGTTTAGCAACTTCTTTATCATAAGGACCTTTTCCTTCAGTAAATGCCTCAAAAGCATCGGCACATATAACATCTGCCCATAAATAACTGTAATATCCTGCCGAATATTCATCACTCGAAAAAATATGTCCAAATTGCGGGGTTCGGTGACGCATTACGATTTCTGAAGGCATATTTAATGCCGCCAAAGTAGTTCTTTCAAAAGAATCTGGGTCAATAGTTGAATTGCCTTCCATATGCAATTTCATATCGATTAAAGCACTAGATATTAATTCAACAGTTGAAAATCCTTCATTGAAATGGGACGCTTTTTTAATTTTGGCTAATAAAGTTTCGGGCATTGGTTGATTGGTTTTATTGTTCAATGCATACGTTTTTAAAACTTCTGGTGTTGAAAGCCAATTTTCTAATAATTGTGATGGAAACTCTACATAATCTCTGGCAACATTAGTCCCTGCAAGAGTTGGATAATTTACGTTCGAACACAATCCATGAAGAGCGTGACCAAATTCGTGAAACAATGTGCTAGCATCGTCCCAAGAAATTAAAACAGCTTCGCCTGGAGCTCCTTTTATAAAATTGGCATTATTAGAGACGATTGTTGGCACTTCACCATTAAATCGTTCTTGGGTTCTGTATTCGTTCATCCAGGCTCCTGAACGTTTTCCTTTTCTGGCATAAGGATCAAAATACCACAAACCAACATTTTTACCTGTAGTTTTATTCAATACTTGATAAACAGTAACATCCTCTTGATACACTGGAACATCTTTTACGGGTACAAATTTAAGGTCAAATAATTCTCCTGCTACCCAAAACATTCCATCGCGAAGTTTATCCAATTGAAGATATTGTTTTACTTCATTTTGGTCTAAATCATATTTCTCTTTTCTAACTTTTTCGGCATAATAGCGGTAATCCCATGGTTGTATTTTGAAATTTCCTCCTTCGGTATCTACAATTTTTTGCATGTCGGCAACCTCAATTTTAACTTCTGCTACGGCAGGTTTCCAAATATCCATCATTAGTTTCATAGCATTAGCTGGATCTTTTGCCATCGTATTCGATAATTTCCAATGAGCATGAGAAGGAAATCCCATAAGTTTTGCTCTATCCGCACGAAGTTTTAGAATTTGAGTAATCGTAGCATTATTATCTTGTGCATTACCATTATCTCCTCGATTCACAAACATGCGCCACACTTTCTCCCTTAATTCTCTATTGCTTGAATACGTAAGAAAGGGCTCAACCGAAGAACGCGTGTTGGCAACAGAACCTAAGCTAGAAAGTTTATGCTCTTTCGCATTAGCGGCACAAGCATTCCTCATTTCGATTGTTAAACCCGCCAAATCACTTTCATTTTTCAATTCAATATATTGATTGTTCTCCTCAGAGAGTAAATTTTGACTAAATTTAGTATACAATCCCGCCAATTGCTGGTTGAGTTCGCTCACTTTTGCTTTGGTTTTTACGTCTAATTTTGCACCCGCATAAACATAATCATCATATACTACTTTTATAAGACGTTGCTGTTCTTTGGTTAATTTAGATTTATCTTTCGAATTATAAACAGCTTCAATGCGCTTGAAAAGTTTTGTGTTTTGAGTTATTTTATCGGCAATGGCAGCTAATTTTGGTTCCATTTCAGCCTCCACAGGTTCAAACTCTGGGCTGCTCATATTAGAACTATAAATTCCATAAACTGCATAAATTCTAGAAAGTTTTCTACCAACTTTTTCTAATGCTGCAATAGTGTTTTGGAATGTTGCCGGCTTTGGGTTATTGGCAATCGCATTTACTTCATCCAATTTTTCTTGCATGGCAAATTCCATTGCAGGTTTGAAATCGGAAACTTTATATTCATTAAAAGCAGGAACACCGCCATAGTTTCCTGTCCAATCTTTTAACAGTGGATTGTCTTTGATATTTTGTGCATTCATAGTGAATAGTGTTGAACTTATCAGAATAGAGGTAATTATGTTTTTCATAGTTTTGTTCGTTTGAAGGCAAAAATAGTTAAAAGTTTTGGGTTTTGAGTTTTTAGTTGTCAGTTGTCGGTTGTTCTAAAAGATTTAACTTTTGTTGAATATTGCCTATTTAAAAGAAATAAAAAAAAACAATATCTTTGAAAAACACGTAAAATAAAGAGCACATGTTTCAGAACAAAAAGGACATCGTTTATGTAATTCTTGCGGGGATATTTATCACTAATGCAGTGGTTGCAGAATTAATAGGAGGGAAATTAATCAATGTATTTGGAGTTCCAATGAGTGTTGGGATTTTACCTTGGCCTGTAGTTTTCGTCAGCACGGATTTAATTAACGAATATTTTGGTGAGAAAGGTGTTAGAAAATTATCATTTATAACAGCAAGTTTGATTGCGTATACTTTTGTGATTTTGTTTATTGCAATGCGAATTCCTGCAATGCAAGGCGATAAGTTAGTTACAGACGACCAATTTAATGGTATTTTTGGTCAAAGTATGTGGATTATAGTAGGTAGTATTACTGCTTTTATGGTGTCGCAATTGATTGATGTTTCTATTTTTCATTTTGTAAAAAACAAAACTGGAGGAAAAATGATTTGGTTGCGAAGCACGGGTTCGACCGTCATTTCTCAATTATTTGACAGTTTTATAGTATTGGGAATTGCATTTTGGATGACTGGAAAAATGACTACCGAAGTTTTTCTTGCTTCGGCAATTACGGGCTATTTCGTAAAAATGATTATTGCAATTGTTTTGACACCTGTAATTTATTTAGGACATTCGCTTATTGAAAAATATATTCATGGGAAATAGTTTAAAAAAAAATAACTATTTTTACATTATGATTACCAAAAGTCAACAAAATATAATTATCGAAACACTAAAACCTTTCCAACCAATGCGAATAGGTTTGTTTGGTTCTTTTGCTCGAAATGAAGAAACAACTTCGAGTGATATTGATATTATATTTTTATTAAAAAATCCTATTGGCTTATTTACATTATCTGATTTACAATTTGAACTAGAAGAAAAACTTCACAAAAAAGTAGATTTAATCTCTGAAAACGGACTTAACAAATTTATAAAAGAACGCGTTTTGAAAGATGTAAAATATATTTATGAACAGGAATAATTCGAAAATGTTTCTTTTACATATTTTAGAATCTATTGAAAAGTTAGAAGAAATAACTACTACAACTTCAAAAGAAGATTTTCTAAACAGTTGGATCATTCAAGATGCAATTCTAAAAAATTTCATCATAATTGGCGAAGCAGTTTCCAACATTGATGAAGAAATTAAGCAGCTCTATTCTCAAATTAATTGGCGTGGTGCAAAATCTATGCGTAATTTTATTGTTCACGAATATTTTTCAGTCGACTTAAGTTTTGTTTGGGAAACTATTCAAGAAACTATTCCAAAATTCAAAAATGATATTTTACACATCATTAAAGATTTCAATTAATTATGGAAGTTAGAAACCGTTGTGCTTGGTGCGAAAAAGACGATTTATATAGAAATTACCACGATAACGAATGGGGCAAACCGGTATATGAAGATGATCAATTATTTGAATTTTTAATTCTAGAAACCTTTCAAGCGGGATTGAGTTGGCATCTAATTTTAAAAAAAAGAGCTCATTTTAGAGAAGCTTTTGCGAACTTTGATTACAAAATTATAGCACTTTATGATGAGTTTGATATTGAAAAACTAGTACAAAATGAAGGCATTATTCGAAATCGCCTTAAAATAAAAGCAACCATTACTAATGCGATTGCTTTTATGAAAGTGCAAGAGGAATTTGGAAGCTTTTCAAAATATATTTGGAAGTTTACCGACGGAAATCCGATTGACAATAAACCAAAGACCTTACAAGATGTTCCAGCGTCTACGCCACTTTCAGATGTAATTAGCAAAGATTTAAAAAAACGAGGCTTCAAATTTGTGGGAACTACAGTGGTTTATGCACACATGCAAGCAACGGGAATGGTCAATGACCATGTTGAAGATTGTTGGACGAGAGACTAAATGTTGGCAGAGCAATTTCAATGATTACACAACCAATATTTAAAAAAACGAAATAATTTATTCCTTACGCTTCTTTCTATTTGAATTTAAAAAAACAATTAAAAGTGTAGTTTAATTCCGTAATTTATTATATTTGTTACACACAAATACTTGATTATGAGAAAATTTTACACAAATTCCCTGCTTTTTTTATGTTTTGGTTTGCTTTCGAGCATAACTTCGTTTGCACAAATTGATGCCGTTAACGATACCTTTAGTGTTGTTTACGGAGCTAATCAAGTCATTGCAGGTGACATTTTATTAAACGATACCTTGAACGGAAGTCAAGCACTTTCTTCAAATGTTATTATAACATTGATTTCTTCCACAAATGCTGGAATTTCTATTTCTGGAACCAACATTGTCGTTGCCGGTGGAACGCCTCAAGGAACCTACACTTTAGTATATCAAATATGCAGCATAGGAAGTCCAAATACCTGCGATACCGCTACAGTTACAATAAACACACAACTTCTTGCAAACCCAGATAATCTACAAGTATCAACATGTGGTTATAATGCTGGGAATGTTTTGGGTTATGGCACCAATTTGAATTATATAGATACCTTAAATGGTATTCCTGCAATACTTACTCCCTATTATACCCAACCCGGAAACGTATATCATCCGGCAACCGTTACGCTAACATACATCCAAAACTATTCTGGAATAAATATAGATTCAAGCGGAAACGTAACTATACAATATGGACTAACAAACCCTGGAAACTACACACTAACCTATACCCTATGTGAAATTGCAAACCCAAACAACTGCAGTACA
>CAISUR010000119.1 GCA_903888655.1 uncultured Bacteroidota bacterium
ATGCAAACTCAACTTTTACAATTTCCGATAGTGTTTATGGTTCTTGTTTTTATATGGCTACAGGTTTTCATGGATTTCATGTGTTTGTAGGTACTTGTTTTTTATTTGTTTGCTTGATACGATTAATTAATCACCATTTTACAAAAGAGCATCATTTAGGATTTGAATGTGCAGCTTGGTATTGGCATTTCGTTGATGTTGTTTGGTTATTTTTATTTGTAACTGTTTACTGGTGGTCTAATTAATCCAAATATTATCATGAATTTAAATACTCTTTATTCATTTTTTATGTTAGATAGTTATTATTCACCTTATGATTTTCAAACACCAGCAACCCCTATTGCCGAGGGAATTATTCGATTCCATCATGATTTAATGATCTTGTTAACTTTTATTTGCTTTTTTGTTTTATGGATGTTAATGCGAACAGCGCAGTTGCATATTTATCCAGACAAAAAAGATTTAGTTTTAACAAGAGGTGCATATAGTTTCACTTACTTTAAGCATCAAGGTATGCTTTTAGAAATTGTCTGGACTTTAGCTCCAGCATTTATTTTAATGTTTATTGCAATTCCTTCATTTGCTTTATTATATTCTACAAGTACTTTTTGTTCACCTGAATTAACTTTAAAATGTATCGGTCACCAGTGGTATTGGAGCTATGAAATTACCGATGCTCCAGCAGATTCAGAAGAATTATTTAAAGAAAAAAGATTTGATTCTTATATGTTAACTGAAAATAAAGCAAAAAATTCTGAATTTCCTCGAAATTTATGTGTTGATAAACTGATTTGTTTACCAAGTCAAGTTTATATTAGATTATTGATCATATCAGATGACGTATTACATTGTTGGACTGTTCCTGCTTTTGGTGTTAAGGTTGATGCGTGCCCAGGCCGGTTAAACGCTGTTAATATGATTATTCAACGAGAAGGTATTTTTTACGGTCAATGTTCTGAGATTTGTGGCGTTAATCATGCTTTTATGCCTATCGGCGTAGTTGCGTTAACAAATTTAGACTATTTTACAACACGGTTATAATAAAATATGTTAAAAACTCATTTACTTGCTTTAGTATTGTTTTTTAGTAGTATTTTAGTTTTAACGCTTATTTTATATGCACTTTACTGTATTTTTTTTTCTGTTGGGGTTGAAGATGAACAACAAATTGAAAGGTTATACGCTTATGAATGCAGTTTTGGTTCTTTTAGTGATGCAAGAGATGCTTTTGACATTAAATTTTACTTAGTTGTGGTTTTGTTTTTAATTTTTGATTTAGAAATTTCATTCATGTTATCGATGTCGGTCACTTTATCAACTTTATCGTTAAATGATTTAATAATCGTTATCTTTTTCTTGCTCATTTGGTGAAATGGTAAACACAATGGACTTAAAATCCATGCCTTAATAGGTTACAAGTTCGAGTCTTGTAATGAGTATAAGTTTTTAGGAATTTTACCGGAAGTGGCTCAGCTGGTAGAGCAATTGCTTTGGGAGCAATAAGTCACGTGTTCGAATCGCGTCTTTCGGAATTTTATTCAAACGCATAGCTCAGCTGGTAGAGCGCTGGACTTTTAATCCATTGGTCTTGGGTTCAATCCCCAATGCGTTTAAATCATTTTTTTTATTTTCCTTTTTTAAGAGGCGCTCTGGTAGCTCAGTTGGTTAGAGCAGAGGACTGAAAATCCTTGTGTCAGTGGTTCAAGTCCACTTCGGG
>CAISUR010000120.1 GCA_903888655.1 uncultured Bacteroidota bacterium
CTTTGATTTTTTTCGTCTTATTGAATCTGGAGCTCCAATTGACGAATATGAAAGTTTAAC
Source organism: uncultured Bacteroidota bacterium (assembly GCA_903888655.1). Classification (GTDB taxonomy): domain Bacteria; phylum Bacteroidota; class Bacteroidia; order Flavobacteriales; family Flavobacteriaceae; genus Flavobacterium. Next base: position 61 of record CAISUR010000120.1, read on the forward strand.
TAATGTATTAATTTCTTCACTTTATAACAAAAAATCAAAATTTGAAATTGAAAAAGCATTAATCAATGAAATTGAAAATTATTATGAAATAGGAAAAATTGAAAATGAAAAAAGCATAAAATTATTAAAAAGTAGAATTGATAGTTTAATTAATAAATGCGAATTAGAAATGCAAAATAAGTCCAGCGACTAAATCTATTAATATGAAACTGGTAATTTTGACTTAATGTAAAGTTTGTTTCGTACCTTTACTGTTCTAGCTTAATCCAGTGTTTATTGCTTCATATTTAAACTTCTTAAGGTCTTGAAGCGTTAGTTTTTAGATTGGCATAATGCAAAAAATAACATGAATATTAAATTTATATTTTATATGAAACTTAGACCAATGATTCCAATTAGAGTTTTTCCAAATGAAGAATTTAGAGAGATAATAATTGAAGATAAACTTAAATTACGTTATGCAATTTCCAATAAAGGGAGATTAATTAGTTTTGTAAACGACATAAAGTTTGGCAGAGAGTTGAAAGGCGGTACGGCTGATGGTTATAGACTTTTTAAATATAAACTTTTTAGAGAGGGAAAAATCTTCAACAAGCATATTTTTGTTTCAAAACTAGTTGCACAATATTTTATCCCAAAAACCTCCGAAGATCAAACTTTTGTATTGCATTTAGATAGAAAACGCGATAATGATGATTATCGAAATCTTAAATGGGCAACAAGAGAAGAAATGCTTGAATTTGGCAAACAAAGTCCGTTTGTAATGCAAGCAAAGAAAAATTTATTAGAACATAATTTAAAATCTAACGGAAGAAAATTGACGGTAACTAAAGTGATGCTCATCAAAAAACTTTTGGCTAAACCTGAGCAAAGAACACGGTTGAAAATGATTGCAAAACAATTTGGCGTAAGTGAAATGCAAATCAGAAGAATAAAAAGTGGTGAAAATTGGAGCCAAGTGAAAGTTTAGATGTCTTGGTTAGTATCCAGAGCAATTGTACCACTTGAATCAAAAGTAAAATTTATAGGTAAGGGTTTTTAAATGCACAAATAAATTCATAACCGAATCTACAATAAAAAACGCTATCGTATAAATGACATGATAGCGTTTATTTTTGTCTAATAAAATTTTATTTCACTTCAAAAACATTATTCTCTGGCTTTACATCTGCCATTAAATTGCTTGGGTCGAGGGTAATTTTTTTAATACTGCTTTTTGGTTTTCCAATTTCAAAAAAGTAATTAGGATTTCCCCAAGCCCAATCTTTCAAAACGGTTCGTTTAATTTCTGGAGTTGGATTTTCTTTTTGAAAGCTCATCATCCGCAGCGGAATGTAATAACTTTCTTTGGTTCCATCAGTATATTCAACCAATACATCAATGGGCATCGGTGTTCGTCCAATTCGTTCCAACGAAATACTTGTTTTTGGAACTCCATCTGTGGCACTTTCTACAGTTTTAATGCCATAATCAATCGTGTTCAAGGTTTCTGCCCAATCTGTTAAATACCAATCTAAATTGGCGCCAGAAATTCTTTCAGCGGTGCGTTTAATATCATTTGGGGTAGGATGCTTGAATTTGAAATCATAAAAATAGCGTTTTAGTGTTTTCATTAGATTTTCCTTCCCGATGAGGTATTCTAATTGCGCTAAAAAGACTTCACCTTTACTGTAGGAAGCAATACTATAGCTTCTGTTTTCGTCATAACGATCACTATGTGTTGATAACGGTTGCTCTTTTCCTGAATTAGCTAAGTTTATATAACTTTTATATGCACTAAAAAATGGATTCTCTGATTTCTTTTCCGAAACTTTATTTACGCCTAAATCTTCAATAAACGAGGTAAAACCTTCGTCCATCCAGGGGTGTTTACTCTCGTTTGACGCTAATACATGTTGAAACCACGAATGTCCCATTTCATGAGCAATCAATCCAATTAATCCTTCTGCTTTTCCGGTTCCTAGAATTAATGTACACATAGCATATTCCATCCCGCCATCGCCTCCTTGAATGATAGAATATTGTTTGTAAGGATATTTACCAACAATTTGGTTGTAATACGCCATTAATTCAACCGTTTTTGGTTCTGCTATTTTCCAAGTATCAATGATATTTGGATTGTTTTTGTACAAAAAATGTAAGGTGGTTCCAAAGTCGGTTTCGATTACATCATGAAGATAATTTTTATCGGCAGCCCATGTAAAATCGTGCACATTAGGAGCAATAAAATGCCAAGAAAGTGTTTTTTGTTTTTTAGGAATTTCTACGATAACTCCTTTGTTTTGGTAGTTATAACCAATTTCATTTCCGTTTTGTAAATATCCAGAACCTCCTAAAATATAATTTTTGTCGATGGTAATTGTTACATCAAAATTTCCCCAAACTCCATGGAATTCTCTAGCAATATATGCATCTGCATGCCATCCTTCGTAGTCAAACTCTGCCATTTTTGGATACCATTGCGCCATTGAAAGTTCAACTCCTTCGGCATTATTTCTTCCAGAACGTCTAATTTGAATGGGTACTTGTCCTTCAAAATCTAAGCTAAATGTTGTTGATTTTCCGGGTAAAATTGGTTTTGCAAGTGTAACTTCTAAAATAGTTTCTACTTCTTTTGCAACAGCATTTTCTCCATCTTGTTTAAAATTAGAAACATGCAGGTAACCTATTTCATTGGGTTTTAGTTTTGAAATTCTACTTTCTTTTATTTCTTTGCCATCAACTTTGATTTTGTTTACCATTCTTGTGTCAGGATCTTTTATCGATTGTAATCGCATATCCATTTCGCTGCCAGGTTGAAAAGCATTATTGTATAAATGGTAAAAAACCCGATGCAAAGTATCGGGTGAATTATTGGTATAAACTAAATCTTGCTTTCCTTTGTATTGATAGGTGTTTACGTCCATTGAAACGTTCATCTTGTAATCGACATGCTGTTGCCAGTAGTTGGTGCTTTGACCACTTACTAAATAAAAAGAACACAGAAGAAAAGAATTTAGAATATACTTTATCATGTGAAATCAGGTTAAATTATATTTTTTTTCCGATGGGGAAAGTAACCCCAAGGTTTAGAATCATTTCATAGGTGCCAAATGCTTGTTTGGCCGTACCTTCATAACTTTTTAAATTAGAATATCTTGCATAATCTAATTTATTGCAATATTCTAGAAAGACATATTTGTAAAAAGTAACGCGAAGTGCTGCTTCAACTCCTGCATTCCAGCCTCCAAATTGAAAATGAGGTTTATTTTGTAAACCAGCAAAACTATTGTCAACATGCGGAATGACAGGACCAACGCCTACTTTTCCTAGTAAATCTACTTTAAAATTTTTAGTTGTTTTTCCGAGCCAATTCCATCTTTTCACAAAGTTAAAAAGTAAAAAATTAGCCCCATTATTTAAAAAGTAATGATATCCATTTGCCTCAGAAAAATTGATGGAACCGTTTGTAATTCCGTCTTTTGTACCTGTGTAATTAATTGTTTGTCCATCGGTAATGATGTACTTGGTATGATCAAAATTTATTTCCACACCTAATCCTCTTTTTTTATTAAAGAAGTAACCAATTCTGTAGTTATATTGCGGAATACTTAATGCTTTAGAGAACAGTCCTTCGTCCCAACCTCTATGGTCATGACCTTGGACATTGTTAAGTGTATAATCGTTTCCTAAAGCAGGTTGCGAAATGTGTACGTCGCTGCGAGTATACCATTCTGTATTATATCCCCAAGAAAAATAGAATTCTCCTTTTCTTTCTTTTTCTGTGGTTTGCGCAAAAAATGTGTAACTAGTTAGTAAAAAAGTTACAGTTAATAACGCAGGTAATGAAATTTTCATTTACTATTATTTTTTAGAAGATTTAGAGTTTTTAGACATTTTGTCTGCCATAAGCAAAGCATTGTAGGCATTTACAATTTTACCAGAAACACAAGTAGTTGCAAAAGGCATTTCTTTTTTAGCTTCATCAACAATCACTTTTTCTGAAATTGGCGTTCCAGAATCCATTAAAATATGTTTTACTTGAGATGCAGTTAATTTTGGATAATACGAGCGAATCAACGCTGCAACTCCAGCAGCATTTGGCGATGCCATCGACGTACCTTGCTCATATTTGTATTTGTTGTTTGGAACTGTAGCATAAATTTCGACACCAGGAGCAAATACATCTACATTTTTGGCTCCGTAATTTGAAAATTCAGCGACTATTTTAGAACCATAAACGTTATTTAAAGCTCCGATGGTAAGTAAATTATCAGCAATTTCTTTTCCGTTAGTTTCGTCTGTTGGGAAGTTTGGTTCAGTATCAACATCTTTAGCGTCATTACCTGCTGCATGAACAATTAAAACATCTTTTTTGGCAGCATATTTTATAGCATCCCAAACCCATTCTTTGTGAGGTGAATAGTCTTTTCCAAAACTTCCGTTGATTACTTTTGCCCCATTATCAACAGCATAGCGAATCGCCAATGCAATATCTTTGTCATATTCATCTCCATTTGGAACAGCACGAACCGCCATAATTTCAATATTATCAGCGACAACACCATCACCTCCAATTCCATTTCCACGAATTTGTGCTATAATACCTGCAACATGTGTTCCATGTAATGCATCTTCGACATCCGGACCTTTTACATTACCATTTCCATAATGTGTTTCTTTCATATCGTCTGGATTATCGCCAGTTTTTCTACCATTGAAATTTACGTTAAGGTTGTAATTCAATTGATCATAAATATATTTAGAATATTCATTGATTTCGTCTTGAAATTTATCTCCTGCTTGACTTGCTATACTCGTCATAATCATTTTGCTTTTTGATAAAGTTCCTTCAGTTGAAGTAATAGCTTTTAAATCGGCAACCGTATATTTCTCTTTGTTTAAGAATTTTCTAATGTCTTTATCAGCATTAACAATCATGTCAACCTGTTGTTTTTGAGGAGTTAATCCAGATAATTTTTTATCTAATTCGGCTTTTGCTGTTTTGTAACCTTCCGACCCATCATCTCCTTTTCTAACAATACGGGTCAATTCAAGATTTTCATTAGTTGCTTCTCCAAGGAAGTTCCATCCATGAACATCATCAACAAATCCGTTTTTATCGTCGTCAATATTGTTTCCAGGAATTTCTTTGGTATTCGTCCAGATTTTGCCTTTTAAATCTTCGTGGTCAATATCTAATCCCGAATCGATGACCCCAACGATGATTTTAGTTCCTTTTTTCCCTTTAAGAAATTCAGCATAAGCTTTATCAACACTCATTCCAGGAACAGAATCTTTCACTAAATCTAAATCACTCCAGCGTTGTTTTTGTACTTCAGTTAACGCTGTTTTTTTTGCGGTAAATGACTGTGTTTTTTGCTGTGCATTAATGGTAGCACATGCTAATAAAGCAAATGCAGAAACGTAAATTGGTTTTATTAATTTCATAATATTTAATTTATTTTGATAATTGGTATAAAAATATTGTTTTAGTTACATTCGTAAATAGGATTAACACTAAATTAAGATATCCTCACATTTGAAGATATCTTTTAGTCTAACGCCTTTTTCTGTTTTTTCGACAGTAATGATTTCATTGTGTGCATCATGTTCAAGAAACAAATAGTAATTATTTTCTGCTGCGGCATTCATGAATTTTGTTTTCTCATCTAAGGTTAGTAGCGGTCTCGTATCATATCCCATTACATAAGGAATCGGAATATGCCCTGCGGTTGCTAATAAATCTCCGCAAAAAACGATGGTTTTATCGTGATATTGAATATGCGGAATCATTTGCTTTTCAGTATGGCCATCGGCGAAGAAAATCCCAAAACCTAATTCGGATGTTGATAAGAAATCGCCTTCAGGCCTTTTAATAAAATTCAAATGGCCACTTTCTTGCATTGGGATGATATTCTCGTGTAAAAAAGATGCTTTTTCCCTCGAATTAGGTTTCGTCGCCCATTCCCAATGGTTGTCGTTGGTCCAATATTTGGCATTTTTAAAAGCCACTTCATAACCGGTTTTGTCTTTATTCCAATTCACACTTCCACCACAATGATCAAAATGCAAATGGGTCATAAAAACATCGGTCACATCATCACGATGAAAACCATATTTTGCTAACGATTTGTCTACTGAATGCGTTCCCCAGAGCGAGTAATAACTAAAAAACTTCTCCGATTGCTTGTTCCCCATTCCGGTATCAATCAAAATTAATCGGTTGCCGTCTTCAATTAACAAACACCTTGCAGCAATGTCAATAAGGTTATTTTCGTCAGCAGGATTTGTTTTGTTCCAAATGGTTTTAGGAACTACGCCAAACATGGCACCACCGTCTAATTTGAAATTTCCAGCTTGAATGGGATAAAGTTTCATTTTATTAAAATCTAAAAATCGGTGCAATTTACTAAATCGGTTTGTTTTGATAGCATCGAAATCAATTTTTTCTATGCTATCATTCGTTATAAAAATGTTAGTATTTGTTGAAAAAATAGATAATTGTAGTAACTTTGCTCTTTATTTAGACAAAATCAAAATAAGCTATGATTAAAGTTTCAGATGATGCAAGTAAAAAAATCGTTGCAATGATGCAAGAAGACGGTTTTGACGCTACTAAAGATTACGTTCGAGTAGGCGTAAAAAGTGGTGGTTGTTCGGGTTTATCGTATGAATTAAAGTTCGATAAAGAGTTAGGCGAAAACGACAAAGTTTTTGAAGACAACAACGTTAAAATTGCCGTGGAGAAGAAATCATTTTTGTACTTAGCAGGTACAATTTTAGAATTTTCGGGCGGATTGAACGGAAAAGGATTTGTATTTAATAATCCAAACGCCAGCAGAACTTGTGGTTGTGGGGAAAGTTTTTCACTATAAACATTTATAGAATTTAATTATTTAAACCATTAAGAGATTAAGGTTCATTAAGTCTAAATTCCTTAATGGTTTTAAAAAAAACAAAATGTCAAAATACACCGAAGAAGATTTAAAAGTCGAATTAGAAAATAAAGAATACGAATATGGATTCTACACCGATTTGGATTCGGAAACGTTTCCTATTGGGTTGAATGAAGACATTGTTCGTGCGATTTCTAAAAAGAAAGAAGAACCGCAATGGATGACCGATTGGCGTATTGAAGCGTTTCGTGCTTGGCAAGAAATGGTGGAGCCAGAATGGGCAAACGTGCATTATGAAAAACCCGATTTTCAAGCCATTTCGTACTATTCGGCACCAAAAAAAGCGGATCCAAACAAAACGCTAGACGATGTAGATCCTGAACTTTTGGCGATGTACAAAAAACTCGGAATTTCGGTCGACGAACAAAAAATGATGAACAATGTCGCTATGGATATTGTAGTCGATTCGGTTTCGGTAGCAACTACTTTCAAAAAAACATTGGCGGAAAAAGGCATTATTTTCATGAGTATTTCGGAAGCTATTCGAGAATATCCAGAATTGGTTCAAAAATATTTAGGAACGGTTGTGCCTCAACGAGACAACTTTTATGCGGCTTTAAATTCGGCTGTTTTTTCGGATGGCAGTTTTTGCTACATTCCAAAAGGTGTACGTTGCCCAATGGAATTATCAACGTATTTCCGTATCAATCAAGCGGGTACAGGTCAATTTGAACGCACACTTTTAATTGCTGATGAAGGCAGTTATGTTTCGTATCTTGAAGGTTGTACAGCACCAAGTCGTGATGAAAACCAATTGCACGCAGCAGTTGTAGAGTTAATTGCTTTAGATGATGCTGAAATCAAATATTCAACGGTTCAAAACTGGTATCCAGGTAATAAAGAAGGAAAAGGCGGTGTTTTTAACTTCGTAACCAAAAGAGGAATTTGCGAGAAAAACGCCAAAATCTCATGGACGCAAGTAGAAACTGGTTCGGCTGTAACTTGGAAATACCCATCGGTGGTTTTGAAAGGTGATAATTCAATTGGTGAATTTTATTCAATTGCTGTGACTAATAATCATCAACAAGCCGATACCGGAACTAAAATGGTGCATTTAGGAAAAAATACTAAATCGACAATTATTTCTAAAGGAATTTCAGCTGGAAAATCACAAAATAGTTACCGTGGTTTGGTTCGAATTAGCGCTAATGCAGACAATGCTAGAAACTTCTCGCAATGTGATTCGCTGTTAATGGGAAATAACTGTGGTGCGCATACGTTTCCATACATCGAAAGTAAAAATTCAAGTGCCAAAATCGAACACGAAGCAACCACTTCCAAAATTGGAGAAGACCAAGTATTTTATTGCAATCAAAGAGGAATTCCAACAGAAAAGGCTATTGCGTTAATCGTAAACGGTTTCAGTAAAGAAGTTTTGAATAAATTACCCATGGAATTTGCTGTTGAAGCTCAAAAATTGCTTGAAATTTCGTTGGAAGGTTCGGTTGGATAATTTGAAAATGAGCTAATTTGAAAATTTGAAAATGGAAGCAAAGGAAAATGTTATTATAAAATTAACCTTTCAATTTGCACTAGAAATTGTTAAGTATTGCGAAGATTTACAGTTGACCAAAAAGTTTGTAATTGCAAATCAACTCTTAAAATCTGGAACATCAATTGGAGCAAATATAAGAGAAGCACAAAACGCAGAAAGTAAAGCAGATTTCATCCATAAATTTAAAATTGCTGCAAAAGAAATTGAAGAAACAACATATTGGTTAGAACTCTGTAAATATTCAGAAAACTACCCAAACACAGATGAATTAATTGAACAAATAAATAATATATCACGAATAGTCAATAAAATAATAATAACATCCAAACAAAAATAAACTTGGAATTTCCAAATTTCCAAATTATCAAATTTCCAAATTAATTATGTTATCAATAAAAAATCTACATGCTTCAGTTGAAGACAAAGAAATATTAAAAGGCATCAATCTTGAAATCAAAGCTGGAGAAGTTCACGCGATTATGGGACCAAATGGTGCTGGGAAATCAACCCTTTCTTCCATTATTGCAGGAAATGAAAACTACACCATTTCTGAAGGTGAAATACTTTTAGAAGGCAAAGATATTTCAGAATTAGCTCCAGAAGAACGAGCTCATAAAGGCGTATTCTTATCGTTTCAATATCCAGTTGAGATTCCAGGAGTTTCGGTGACGAATTTTATCAAAACAGCCATCAACGAGAAGAGAAAAGCTAACGGACAAGAAGAAATGCCAGCTAACGAAATGCTGAAATTAATTCGTGAGAAATCAGAATTATTGGAAATGGACAGAAAATTTCTTTCACGTTCGCTAAACGAAGGTTTTTCGGGTGGAGAAAAGAAACGTAACGAAATTTTTCAAATGGCGATGTTGGAGCCAAAAATTGCAATTCTAGACGAAACCGATTCTGGTTTGGATATTGATGCGCTTCGAATTGTGGCCAATGGTGTAAACAAATTGAAAAACGAAAACAACGCGGTGTTAGTCATCACGCACTACCAACGTTTGTTAGATTATATTATTCCGGATTTTGTTCATGTTTTGATGGACGGAAAAATCGTAAAATCGGGCGGAAAAGAATTGGCTTACGAATTAGAAGAAAAGGGATACGACTGGATTAAAGCTGAATTAGAAGTTTAATATGGAACTGAAAGAAAAATTAATCTCGTCTTTTATGGCGTTCGAAGAGCAAATCGATGTGACTTCTCAGTTGCACGATGTCCGTACTTCGGCTATTAAAAACTTTGAAAATAAAGGTTTTCCCACCAAAAAAGAGGAAGCATGGAAATATACATCGCTGAATGCCATTTTAAAAAATGATTATTCGGTGTTTCCAAAACACGAAAATGCGATTGAATTTGCTGCCGTTAAAAAGTACTTTTTGCACGAAATTGATACGTATAAAGTCATTTTTGTAGACGGAAAATTCTCCTCCTTTTTATCAGCCACTACGCACGACGGAATTGATGTTTGCTTGATGTCATCGGCATTGACCAAACCGAAATACAAAATGATTATCGACGAATATTTCAATAAAATTGCGAGTAAAGATGAGAGTTTAACTTCGTTGAATACTGCTTTCGCAAATGAAGGAGCGTACATCAACATTCCGAAAAGTAAAGTGGTTGAAAAACCAATCGAAATCATTTATTTTTCTACAGGAAAAGAAGATGCTTTGATGGTGCAACCTCGAAATTTGGTAATTGTTGGCGAAAATGCTCACGTTCAAATTATTGAAAGACATCAAAGTTTGAATGAAAATCCGGTGTTGACCAATGCGGTTACGGAGATTTTCGCTCAAAAACGCGCCATAGTTGATTATTATAAAATTCAAAACGATTTGCAATCGGCCAACTTGATTGACAACACGTATATTTCTCAAAAACAAGAAAGTAGAGTTTCGGTTCATACGTTTTCTTTTGGTGGAAACATCACTAGAAACAACTTGAATTTCTATCATTTTGGTGAACGAATCGATTCGACTTTAAAAGGAATTACGATAATTGGTGATAAGCAACATGTTGATCATTACACACTTGTAAATCACGCAACGCCAAATTGTGAAAGTCATCAGAACTACAAAACCATTTTAGCAGATAGTTCAACCGGAGTTTTCAACGGAAAAATATTTGTAGAAAAAGAGGCCCAAAAAACGGATGCTTTTCAGCAAAACAATAATATTTTAATTGGCGATAAAGCCACCATCAACGCCAAACCACAATTGGAAATTTTTGCTGATGATGTGAAATGTTCGCACGGTTGCACCATTGGTCAATTGGATGAAAGCGCCATGTTTTACATGCAACAACGCGGTATTCCAAAGAAAGAAGCCAAAGCATTATTGATGTATGCGTTTTCAAATGAAGTGATCGAAAGCATTAAAATACCTGAATTAAAACAACGCATTACTAAGATTATTGCTAGTAAATTGGGTGTTAATTTGGGGTTTGATTTGTAATTGACTTAAATATTAAATTTTAAACCTATAAGGTTGAATTTTCAGGTTATTAACTTCAAATTTCAGGTTCAAAACCTGAAATTTCAGCCTTTGGACTCCAATTTTCAAAAAATAAGGGTGAAAATTCAAGCTTTGAGCCTGAATTTTCACCCTTTGAATATGAATTTTGAGGCTTTGAACCTCAAAATGGAATTATTGTGGTTTCTTTTTATAAGTTCCTCATATAAAACAATCAATCAAATCTTCATAGATTGATTTTGAGTACTCATAAATTAATTATTTTAAGGGTTAATAATTTTGTTTTTCATTTATTATTTTTTACATACATCAATCTCTTACACATCTTACATAAAACCCATC
>CAISUR010000121.1 GCA_903888655.1 uncultured Bacteroidota bacterium
AATTAACTTAATTTTATTAGTATTAAGTTTTTAGTATTTAGTGTACATTTTTTTAATCAAAACATACTCAAGTATGCAAAATTTTATTTTACCTGAATTTAGATTTAAATCTTTATTTCTAGTTTTTTTGTTTTCAGTTATTGGAATTAATGTGAATGCACAATACTCCAAAACACATTACATTGCCCCTGCGCCATGGTATTATTTTGATCAAGCAAACGAATTGATCGTTTCGACTCAAAGTACTACTGCGTTGAGCGTTAGTGTAAAAAAGAGTGATGGAACATTATTAACTACTTTAAGTGTGGTGCAAGGTTCGCCAATACGCTATCGATTTACTAACCCATCTTGTGGCGCAGCTTGTACACCAGCACACGTTGCAAATACTCAATACAATTCAGATGGTTTGATAGTTTCTAGTACTGGAAAAATTGCGGTAAGTATAAGAAATGAGGAAAGTGATCAAATAAATGGTGGTAATACTGCTTATATTAAAGGTAATGCTTCTTTGTCTAGTTATGGAGATCAAGGTCTAGGATTAGAGTTTCGATTAGGTTATTATAGAAATGATTACTCTGGTTTAAATGGAGTTGGAGGAAGTGCAGCAGCTCCTTTATATAGCGTTATGGCAATTTCTGATAATACGCATGTATTCCTTAATGGGTCTGCGTTAATAACGTTAAATGCAGGACAATCTTATTGCTTTCAAACCTTTATGGGAGCATTATTAACTTCAGATAAATCAGTTGTAGCCAATAGTGGGAATTGGGGAGATGCACCAGGGGGGTGTACCGATGGCGTATTTACTCAAGTTTTGCCTGTTGCTAATGCGGGTACTAACTATATAGTGGTAAGAGGAAATGGAACCGCAGGTACAAATACAAACTTGCCAGAGCAAAGTACGATTATAGCTACTCAACCCAATACTACTGTTACTGTAAAAAATTATAATACTTCGGGAGTTTTAATTGGAACAAATAATTATACACTCACAAATGCAGGTAGTTTTCAAAGTATATTTCATGGAGACGCAAGTCATATTTACAGTTCTTCTAACATTATTTCATCAAAACCTGTAGTAATCTATCAAGGAGTTGCCGATGGTTGTGAAAATGACATGTCAATGACTCCACCTTTGGAGGCTTGTTCAGGTAGTAATAGAATAGAAATTAGAAAATTTAGAAGTTACTTAGATACAGATTTACCTTATGTAGGTAATATTTTAGTTCATGATGCTGTTGCTAAAGTATATGTTAACGGCACCGATATTGAAGTTGCTTCGGGTAATACAAGATTTCAAATAGGAAGTACAGGGTATTATCTTATCAGATTTACAGAAGCTAATGTAAGCAATCAAGAGCAAATCATAGTTAATTCAACTGCAAGGATGAGTGTTTCTATTGTTGAAGAAGGAGGCGGCTTTAGTATGGCGGGTTTTTATTCATCATTTAATGACACTCCAGAACAACCAACTGTAACAACAACATCATCATATTGTTTAGGAGCTACATTATCAGCTGAACCTGGTTTAGAACCTTATCAATGGTATCTAAATGGAAATATGATTTCAGGTGCGATTAGCCAAACCTATGTTCCGACCGCGACAGGTAGTTACTCCGTTAGCGGAACAAGAGCATGTGGAGTAACTAACCCATCTCCAACTTTATTATTGACATGTCTTCCTGCATCTGCTAATTTATCATTAACAAAAACTGTTGATAATCCAACACCAGTTGTAGGTTCTAATGTTACTTTTACAATAACCGCAACCAATAATGGTCCAACGAGTACTTCAGGTGTCAGTGTTACTGATACTTTACCATCCGGTTACACATTAGTTAGTGCAACACCATCTAACGGTACATGGAGTTCGCCAACTTGGGCTATTGGTAATTTAGCTAATGGTGCAAGTGCGACTTTAACAGTTGTTGCAACAGTAAATAGTTCAGGTGATTTTAATAATGTGGCCACAATTTCTGGAAACGATCCTGACCCTGACCCAACAAATAATTCTGCAAGCGCTTCAACTAGCCCTAAAGTTTCAGCTACATGTAATACCAATATCTTATTAAACCCAAGTTTTGAGACGCCAATTGAGTCAAATTTAAATGCTAATAATATTCATACACCACCATATTCTGGATGGTATACACAAAATGGAGCAAGTTTAAATATTATTAGAGTAGATGGGACTGGTTATGCTTCAGGACCAAACAATGCACATGGCTTAGGAAACCAATATTTAGATATAGCTTCTGCTACTGACTATCCAATACAAACTTTTACAATAACAAATTCCTCTAGTTTTGCTTATTCTGGATGGTTTTCAAGTCGAGACGGTGTTGTCAATCCGGGGGGGTACATACCTTGGATCGCAAGAGTAGATATATTAGACTCTTCTAATAATATAGTAGCTACATCTCCTTTTATTAACTTTACATCATCTACACCAAAAGAAACTTGGTATTATGTAAGTGGAACTACACCATATTTACCACCAGGGACCTATAAATACAGGGCATTTGTTGGAGATTATGGTCATTTAGATGATGCTTATTTATGTATTACTCCACTTCAATCTGATTTAGCAGTTACAAAATCTGCAAGCCCTTTGAGCGCAAGTGCTGGTTCAAATGTTACTTTTACAATAACAGCGACTAACAATGGTCCAAACGATGGAACGGGAGTTTCAGTTACAGATGCATTACCATCAGGATATACTCTTGTCAGTGCAACACCTTCAGTAGGAACATTTACTGGATCAACTTGGTCTATTGGCAATCTTGCTAATGGAGTCTCTGCTACTTTGACAGTTGTTGCAACCGTTAATTCTACTGGATCATATACAAATACGGCTATAATTAGCGGTTTTGAAAGTGACCCAACTCCTTTAAATAATAGCTCTTCTTCAACACCTAATACTATTGATGCAGTTGACGATACACCAGCTACTATTGCTGATGGACAAAGTACACCAAGTGTTATCTTAAATGATACTTTAAACGGAACACCAGCAGTAATCGGAATAAATTCAGGACAAGTTGCTTTAACACCAGTAACAGTTCCAACTGGCTTGACTTTAAATGCAGATGGTACGATTGCGGTAAATGCAAACACCCCATCAGGAACGTATGTTGTTACTTATCAAATCTGTGAGAATGGAGCTACTCCAGCGAATTGTGATACAGCGACAGCTACG
>CAISUR010000122.1 GCA_903888655.1 uncultured Bacteroidota bacterium
AAAAACCTTCATAAAACATAACATTCAGAACGTCTTTAGTATTAAATTTTTCTTTTATATCTTTTGGTGAAACTTTATTCTTTACCATAGTTAGTACCTTTTTCATAATGTCTAAATTGGTAGAAGAATAAATTTCGGCATCAACTCTTGTTTTCCAAACATGCTTGTCCTTTTGGGTTTCGTAAAAAGCTTTTAATCCCAAAGTATCTGTTTTTGAGCGCTGCCAAATTTCTTTATCCATTAAATCAAACAATAATAAGCCATCGCGATACTCATCCATCACAGATGAAAACTCAGGAAATTCAGTCTCTAAATTATCATTATAGTATTGGTTGCGCTGATCATCTGCGAAATTTTCAAATAACTTTTCTACTAATTTTTCAATTGGCTTAATGGCAATTCCTGATTTTTGTTGTGAGTAAATATAATCTAGAAAATTAGTCCCGGTCATTTTTTTTGTTCCAACAGCAAATAAAGTTGCTGAATATTGTTTTGCATCTTTAGGGAGTTCCCATTTAGCATCATAAAATTCGTTGGTGACTAATTTAACCAATGAAGCATATAATTTATTATCTTTTTTAATTGGATATTTTTTTCTTAATTTTTCGTTTAAAGAATTAGTAATTAATCTAGATCGATCATCTTTACTGATTTTATTTTCTAATTCAACTTTTGAATCATCATAGGATTTTACTGGAAATTTATCAATCAGCTTCACAATATGCCATCCAAATTGCGTTTCAAATGGTTTGGATATTGGATTATCTTTGGTAAGAGCAAAAGCTTGATTTTCAAATTCTTCTGAACTTAATTGTCCTGAACCAAATCGATTTAAAACACCTCCTTTTGACGAAGAAGATTTATCTTCAGAAAATTGTTTTGCCAACTCTTCAAATTTCTCGCCTTGTTGTATTTTTTTGTAAATATCATCAATTGTAGTCTTAGATTTTGATGAATCTTCACCCGATTTTGGCTTTAGAATCATTATATGAGCAACTGCAACTTCACCTCTATTATCTCTTATATCGTTTACCTTAATTAGATGATATCCAAAACGAGTTCTTATTGGTTTTGAAACTGTACCAACTGGTGTTGTATACGCACCATTTTCAAAAGCATAAACCATTCTAAAACTAGTAAAATATCCAAGATTTCCTTTATTCTCCTTCGCTGAAGGATCCTGAGATAATTCTTGTGCCAAAGCACCAAAATCCTCCCCTTTAAGTATTCTTTCTCTAATATCCGAAATTTTCTTGTATGCTGCTAATGTATCGGCTGGAGAGGCATTTTCATCTGCTAAAATAAGGATATGAGAGGCATTAACTTCCTTTAACAATCTTTGATAACCTTCATCAACCAACTCCTTGGTAACTTTTGAATCGTTTGTATATGTTTTAGCTAATTGAGTTCGATAGGTCTTCAACTCGCTTTGATATTGTTTACCATCTTGAAGTCCTAGTTTGTAGGCTTTATTTACTTTTAATTTATATCCAATAAACAAATTCAAATATTGATTTAAATCTTTTTGAGATTCGTCTTTTACCAAATCTAAATTTTTGTTGTAAACCCTAATAAACTCATCTGTATAATAAGGCTTATCATTAATTGTAAATAAAACTTCCTTGGAATTTTTTTGAGCAGCTACCACAAATGCAAAACTAAAAAACAATCCTAAAAACAAATACTTTAACTTCATTCTCTATTTTTTAAATTAACTTTTATCAAAATTATAATTGCTTTACTAGATAATAAAACAAAAGTAACAATCAACAAAAGTAACAAATCGAGTGTATTAAACAAGTATACCAACTACTATTAACAAAATTTTATTAACAGATTTGTATCGATACGATTTTCAATTACAAAGTTGCATTAGTTATTTATTTAATAAATAGTATTTTTGCAAACCATTACATAAAATATGAGTTTTTTAAAAGAAATACAACGCAGAAGAACCTTCGGAATTATATCGCATCCCGATGCGGGTAAAACAACCTTGACAGAAAAATTATTGCTTTTTGGAGGTGCTATTCAAGAAGCTGGAGCAGTTAAAAATAATAAAATAAAAAAGGGTGCTACCAGTGACTTTATGGAAATTGAAAGACAAAGAGGAATTTCTGTTGCCACTTCGGTTCTTGCATTTAACTATAAAGATAAAAAAATTAACATTCTTGATACACCAGGTCACAAGGATTTTGCAGAAGATACGTTTAGAACATTAACTGCTGTTGATAGCGTTATAGTAGTTGTGGATGTTGCCAAAGGAGTCGAGGAGCAAACAGAGAAATTAGTCTCCGTTTGTAGAATGAGAAAAATTCCAATTATCGTTTTCATTAATAAATTAGATCGAGAGGGTAAAGATGCTTTTGACTTAATGGATGAAGTAGAAAAAAAATTAGGACTTCATGTAACACCTTTAAGTTTTCCGATTGGAATGGGTTATGATTTTCAAGGAATTTACAATATTTGGGAAAAGAACATCAATCTTTTTAGCGGGGATAGTAGAAAAAACATTGAAGATACCATCGCAATTTCGGACATTAACAGTCCTGAATTAGAGAAATTAATTAAAGAAAAACCTGCGACAAAACTTCGAGAAGAATTAGAATTAATCGAAGAAGTATATCCAAGATTCAATAGAGAAGATTATTTAGAAGGAAACTTGCAACCCGTTTTTTTTGGTTCGGCTCTTAACAATTTTGGGGTTAGAGAATTGCTAGATTGCTTTGTTGAAATTGCTCCCACTCCAAGACCAAAAGAGTCTGATACCCGTTTAGTAGATCCAAAAGAAGAAAAATTATCTGGTTTTGTTTTTAAAATTCATGCCAATATGGATCCTAAACATCGTGATCGTTTGGCATTCATTAAAATTGTATCGGGAACTTTTGAACGCAATAAACCTTACACCCATGTTCGATTAAATAAAAGTTTAAAGTTTTCAAGTCCTAATGCTTTTTTTGCGGAAAAAAAAGAAATCGTTGACATCTCATATCCAGGCGATATAGTGGGACTTCACGATACCGGGAATTTTAAAATTGGAGATACCTTAACAGAGGGTGAGATTATGAATTTTAGAGGTATTCCTAGTTTTTCTCCCGAACATTTTAGGTATATCAATAACGCCGATCCATTGAAAGCAAAACAATTAGAAAAAGGAGTTGACCAATTAATGGATGAAGGAGTAGCACAGCTATTTACTCTTGAAATGAACAATAGAAAAGTAATAGGAACCGTAGGTGCTCTCCAATATGAAGTAATTCAATACCGATTAGAACATGAATATGGTGCAAAATGTACTTATGAAAACTTCCCTGTGCATAAAGCGTGTTGGGTAAAACCTGATAATCCTAAAAGCGAAGAATTTATGGAGTTTAGACGAGTAAAACAAAAGTTTTTGGCACACGACAAATACAATCAACTAGTATTCCTTGCCGATTCTGATTTTACAATTCAAATGACTCAAAGTAAATATCCAAGTGTAAAATTGTTTTTTACTTCCGAATTTGATCAATAATTTTTTACTTGCTTAAAGATTACTTAATAATCGAAACTAATTATTAAAAATTAAAATCTAAACAGCATCAAAAATGTTTTGATGCTGTTTTTTATTTTATTTCAATTTTGAATTTAAACATTTAGCACAAAACAAACTCAACAATAACACAACAAATTTTGAATATAAAAACTTAACTAGGATTTAAGTTATATATTTTATCTGATTATTTATGATTCCATTAAACTTCAATTGTATAGTTATTTTATATTAAGGTGTGATTAATTTAACTTATTTCTGATTTATCTTTATTAAGAATTATAATAGTAAAAAGTGAAAAAAATTATTTTTTTAATTGCCATACTTATTTCAATCATTTCATCAAATCAAATTGAGGCACAAGTAGGAATTGGTACGATTTCCCCAGATGGAGCTTTGGATGTATTTTCAACAAATGATGGATTAGTAATTCCAAGAGTTGACCTAATTTCATTGAATAGTACAACGCCTCTAACTTCGCCGATAGTTTCAGAATTAGTATATAATACTGGTACAACGTTGAGTCCTGCGGGATTTTACTATTGGGATGGCGTAAAGTGGGTACAATTGATTACCTCAACTGCTAACAATTGGAATATTATTGGAAACTCTGGATTGTCGGGCTCTACAAATTTCATTGGTACAACGGATAATGCAGACATAGCTTTTAGAAGAAATAATTCTAATGCTGGAAAAATTGGATCAACAAGTACAGCATTTGGAGTTGGAGCTTTAGCGTCTGGCACAAGTACTAACAGCACCGCTTTTGGCAATAATGCTTTAGCAGTAAGCACAGGAAGTAATAATGTTGCTTTTGGTCAAAATGCCCTTGCAAATTGTAATACTACAGCACAATGGAATACAGCAGTTGGGACTAATACCCTAAAAGGTATTAATAATGCTGCCTCACAATCGAATACTGCCATAGGTTCTGATGCAATGTCGATAGGAACGGGAAATATAAGTAATTGTGTCGCCATTGGTTACAAGGCTCTATATCAAAATACTGCCAGTAATTCTACTGCTATTGGTTACTTTGCTCTACAAGGAAATACTAGTTCAATTGGAAATACCGCAGTAGGTTATTCTTCTTTAAATAATTTGGGAGGTTCAGCTAATACTGCCCTAGGTTTAGAAGCAGGATTTAATGCTATTGGATCTAATAATGTTTGCATTGGTTATCAATCTGGAAGAAATGCTAGTAACACAATAGGAAATAATACTTTTATGGGCTATCAAGCAGGAATAAATACAATAGGTTCAAACAATATTGCTATTGGCTTCAATGCTCAGGTAGATATTGCGGCTAATTCAAACCAAATAAGATTGGGAGATGCAAACATCACTCTTGCTACAACAAAAGTACCTTGGACAACCAGTTCTGATATAAGGTGGAAAGATAATATAAAAAATTCTGCTTTAGGTTTAAATTTTATAAACACATTACGACCAGTTTCTTACATAAGAAAAAATGACATCTATAAAAAAACAGAGTATGGTTTTATAGCTCAAGAAGTAGAAAATTCATTAATAAATTTAGGCGATGAAAACAATGGAATTATCAGCAAAGACGATAATGGAATGTATGGCTTACGCTACAATGATTTTATCTCTATTTCTATAAAAGCAATGCAAGAACAACAACAAATTATTGAAACACTTCAAAGATCGAACGAATTTCTTTCAAAAACAAATGAGTTAATTTTAAAAAGACTAGAAGCCTTAGAGAATAAGTAAAAAAGCTGTTTCTTTCGAAACAGCTCTTATAAAAATATAAATTATTATTTATTTACCAGCCTCTTTTTGAGCTTCTTGTTTCATCTTGTCATTAGCAACTATTGCAAATTCAACTCGGCGATTTTGACTTCTTCCTTCGGGTGTGTCATTGGTAGCCACTGGATCAGCAATACCCATTCCTTTGTTTGTGAAACGAGTTACATTCAATCCTTTTGAAGCTAAATACCCTTTTACAGACGCTGCTCTTTGTTCTGACAAAGCAAGGTTAAGATCTACAGAACCTGTATTATCAGTATATCCATATATAACAATATCAGTATCTGCATAACTTTGAAATACTGGAACTAATTTATCTAAATTAGCTTTAGCAGTAGATGTTAATGTAGATTTATTAGTGTCAAAACGAACTGAATTTTCACCCAATGTCAATTTGATTCCCTCTCCAACTCTTTCTACTTGTGCACCGGGTAAAGCCGTTTGAATTTCGCGCGCTTGCTTGTCCATTTTATTTCCAATGACACCTCCAGCAACACCACCAAGAACACCACCAAGAACGGCGCCTAAAGCACCATTTCCTCCGTGTCCTAAATTATTTCCTAAAACCGCTCCTAATACACCTCCGGCAACAGCTCCGATTCCAGCACCTCTTTGGGTATTATTTGTATTTTTAACAGCATCACAACTCGCGAAAAACGAACTCAAACCAAAAGTTGTAATCAATAAATAAATCGTAATCTTTTTCATATTTCTAATTATTAAATTATTTAATTTCTTTGAAATTGGTAAACTGCATTCACCATTTGACCTCCAACATCTACTTTATCAATTAATTGAAATGAATTTTCAGTTTGATTGACAATTGTTAAGATATACCCATCTAAAACTTTTTTTGCTTTAGTTCCATTGGTAATTTTCATTACAAAGTTACCTTCTTTGTTTATATACCATGTTATTGGTGAAGAAAATGTCGGACAATTTGACGCTGTTAATGCCATAGTTCCTTTGTTATCATTAGAAATAAATTTCCAAGTGCTTCCAACAAAACATTTAGAATCGGCTAGGTCAAAAGACGTCATTTTAATGTAATCAGAACCCGGATAGTTAACCGAAACTATGGTCCAATTTCCTTTAATTGCAACTTCCGATTTGTTATCTAATTTTGTACTTGTAGCTGATTGTTGAGGCTTACATCCAACAAAAAGTATGGTTAATAACAATAGTATTATACTTTTTTTCATACTGTAGAATTTTATTATTTATAAAGTGCAAATATACTTTCTATCTCTTAATGCTACCAAATTAATTCTTATTAATTTGTAAAACTATTTCTACGTCAATTTGTCATATTTAAAGCTTTGGTATTGAATTTGAAAAGTAGTTTGTGAATTGTTTAACCTAAAAGTTTAAGATATGT
>CAISUR010000123.1 GCA_903888655.1 uncultured Bacteroidota bacterium
ATATGAATGGTATAAAAGAATAGGATAAACTTTAATAATAAAAAAAGCTGTTTACAATGAAGCAAACAGCCTTATTTAATAAAATACAAGTTTATTAGAATTAGTTCAATATTTTCATACTATTGAACCGTGTAGTTTAAAGTATCAATTTCGGACAGATGAAAATAGCCCAACGGAAAATTGTTTTCATCAGTTTGATTGACAATATTTCCTCTTAAAGTTACTGGAGGCGTTGAGAAAGGTCCACCACCACCGCCGCTTCCCGATATACTTAAGAGTTCTTTCATGTAATTATAATAGCGCAAGCTAATTCCTTCTAAGCTAAAAAATAACTGGTCTCCTGTTTTCAGTTTGTTATCAGTGTAAAATCCAAACATTTGGTTTCCTTGAAAAAATTCATCCTGTAAGGCGTCGTATTCCACAACAGCTTTAGTTGAATTTTTGACTCCAATTAAATAATTATTGTTTTCTGTACCATTATCTTGATAAAAGAATTTCACTTGAATTTGATTTCCGCTAAATCCTTGAACCGTGTTTTGTTGCACACTATCAATTGTTGGAGTAGCCAATAAAGTATTACTAGCAGTATAGGTTTGTCCAGCATATTGAACCGTTAGATTATATTGTTTATTAATAACAGGAACAAAATTCGAACAAACATACTCCCCAGTATTGGGAGTTTCAATAAAAGTAAATAGATTGTTACTACTATCAGTAATAAATACTACAGCTCCTGAAACAGTCGGAATTACATTACTGTAAAAATCAGTTGTAGTGGTTAATTTGATTTTTTGAGTGCTACCATTAGTTCCTTTTTGCCAAAGAATATTAGCATCTATTACTAATTTTGGATTACCAGTATCCAACGGTATATTTACTTTTTCTTCGCAACTGATAAAGAAAATAGAAAGAACTAAAATTGAAATTATTTTTTTCATAATAGAAATATTTGAGTCCCTAATCTGAGCTCGGGAGTACAATTAGAATTTAAAGTTATAAGAAACAGCAGGGACCATTCCGAAAATAGACAATTTAATAGCTTCATTATTTCCCGTATCTTGGTTTTGACGAAAACTGATGGAAGCCGCATTTTTACGAGCATAAACATTATAAATGCTAAAAACCCATTCGCCTTTCCATTTTTTCTTTTCATTATGTTTTGGTGTCAAGGTAGCCGAAATATCAAGATGGTGGTAAAATGGCAAATTATTAGCATTTCGAGCTCCATAACTCGGAACATTAATTCCTTGATAGGTATATTGACCATTTGGATAGGTCACGGGTTGCCCAGTTTGAAGCACAAAATTAGCACCAAAATTCCATTTTTTATTAAGTTTGTAGGAGCTGGTAACTGCTAAATTATGGGTTTTATCATAAGCAGATTTGTACCAATTTCCGTTGTTGATTCCGGTTTCATTGGCTGTTCTACCTGGAGTTCGTTGCTCTGAACGCGAAAGTGTATACGAAATCCAACCACTTAATTTACCGGTGTTTTTTCGAAGCATCAATTCTAATCCATAAGAACGCATTTCACCATTCAAAATAACTTGTTCTATTGCTTCATTGGCAATTAAATTGGCACCATCAATATAATCCATTCGGTTTTTAATTTTTTTATAAAAACTTTCTACTTCGAGAGAATATTTATAGTCTTTGAAATTGGCAAAATAACCCACAGCAAATTGATCGGCAAGTTGAGGTTTAATGTAACTATCACTTGGTGTCCAAACATCCAATGGAGTAGGAGAAGCAGTATTTGAAACTAATTGTAAATACTGAACCATTCGATTATAACTTGCTTTGAAAGATCTATTTTCGTTTAATTCATAAGCTATCGAAAATCGCGGTTCAAAGTTGTTAAAGCTCGCCATTGTTTTGTTTTTACCATAATATTCAGTTCCAATTGGAGTTGCTTTTTCATAAATTTTTAAATCGTTGTCAAAAATCACGGGTTGGTCATTGGCATATATATTTTTGGTAGAATTACCTAATCTTGAAAACATGCTGTATCGAATGCCATATTCTACATTTATTTTATCGGAAAGTTTTTGTTCTACATCTAAATAAACCGAGGGTTCAAATGCATATTTCTTTTCTAATTGTTTATAATTTATTCCAGAATCGGGTTTTGAGGGATTGATGGTACCCGGATTAAAATCATAATAAATAGCATTTGCACCATAATTCAACTTAATTTTGTTGGATAAATAGTACTTGAAATCGTATTTAAGATTGTAATTTTTAATTCCAGAATCCCAATTAAATCCAACTAAATCAATGTTTAAGCCATAATAGTAATCACTGTAAATTAACGATAAATTAGAGAATAATTTGTCAGAAAACAAATGGTTCCAGCGAACATTTAAAGTAGAATTTCCGTAAGTATTGGTAAAACTTTGATTGATGTCAAATACATCTCGACCAAAATATCCTGAGACATAAAGGTTGTTATTCTTGTTTAGTTTATAATTTAATTTGGTATTTAAATCATAGAAATAAGCAGAATTTTTATTGTTAGATAGTTTTAGAAATAGGTGTGCATACGAAGCTCTACCTGCAAATAGGAACGAGCCTTTGTCTTTTACAATAGGGCCTTCAGCAAGCAAGCGACTTGAAATTAATCCGATTCCGCCGTTCATGTGAAAATCATTACTGTTTCCATCTTTTTGATAGATATCAAGAACCGATGAGGCTCGACCTCCATAACGCGCAGGGATACCGCCTTTGTATAATTTTAAGTCTTTAATCGCGTCAGGATTAAAAACAGAAAAGAATCCGAACAAGTGAGAAGAGTTAAAAATAGTGGCTTCGTCTAATAAAATTAAATTTTGATCGGCACCACCTCCACGGACATTAAAACCTGATTGTCCTTCACCTGCATTGGTAACTCCAGGCAAGAATAAAATGGATTTTATCACATCCACTTCACCAAGCACCGCAGGCATTTGTTTGATGGTTGCAATCGACATTTTATTGACACTCATTTCGGGTTTTCGGGTGTTTGTTTTATTTTTTTCGGTAATTATTACTTCGTCTAAAACTTCTCCAGTTTCAATCAAATTATAATTCTTTTTCAAATTTTGGGTCAGAGAAATTTTTTCATTTATAGTTTCATAGCTCACATAACTTATGCTTAATTCATAGGTCCCTTTTGGAAGCGTTAAGGAATAAAATCCGTATTCGTTGGTAATCGAAAAAATATTGGTTCCCTTAACAATTACATTAACACCAATTAAGGTTTCATAGATCGG
>CAISUR010000124.1 GCA_903888655.1 uncultured Bacteroidota bacterium
TAAATCAAATGCAAAACTTTGATGTGGTGCAATTCATCAACGAAGCTTCTATACAAACTACTCCTCGTTTGGAGCGTTTTCTATTAAAGAAACTTTTTAAAAACAACAAAAAAACCTTCCTTTTATGTTGTGGTGTTGACTATGTGATCGCCAATTATCTACTAGCGAAAAAAGAGCGTTATTCTATTATGAATCCCTATTTTGAAAATTCAAATTCAAAAAAGGAATACCAATTTATCTTTGATTTTCTGACACCCAATCATAAAAAAACCCACGATTTAGTCTATCAAAATATAAAAGGAGTTTTTGCCTCTGATATTGATTATATGTTGCCTTTACAAAAGCATCCCAAATTTTTAGGTTTAATTCCCAATCCCATAAATATAGTCCAATTTCAGTTTTCAGAAATAGAAATTACCGACAAAGTAAAAATTTTTATGGGGATTAATAGAGGAACATATTATACCAAAGGAATTTCTTTTTTTGAAAAAGCATTAGAAATAATAAAGGATAAATATTCCAATAAAATTGAGATTATTATCGTAGAAAATATTCCATATAAAGACTATATCTTACTTTTTAATAAAGCACATATTGTTCTAGATCAAGTGTATGGATATGACCAAGGCTACAATGCGTTAGAATCTATGGCAAAAGGGAAAGTAGTTTTCACTGGTGCCGAAAAAGAATTTGTAGACCAGTATCATTTGACTGAGAAAGTAGCCATTAATGCCTTGCCAGATGTTGATTATCTGGCAAACGAACTTTCTTATCTGATTGAAAATCCAATAGAAATCAAAAAAACAGGAGCTAGAGCTAGACAATTTATCGAAAAAGAGCACGATTATATCAAAATTGCGAAGCAGTATTTGGATCATTGGAATTAATTAAACCAAACACTTTCTAAAATAAACACTCAACGTAAAAAAATAAACAGCATAAGTAAAGGCATATCCTATAACTACGCCTTCAATGTTAAAAAGAGTCATACAGTAAATACTACTAAAGTATAAAACAGACAGCGAAAATAGTTCGAAAACTATAAAAGCTTTGGTTAGTTTCTTGGCATAAAACTGATATCCCAGAATAAACGAAGCGGCTTTAAAAACATCTCCTATCAATTGCCAAAAGAATAGCTTTGAAACGGGTAAAAACGCCTTGGTGAACAGGATTTGGATAATAAATTCTCGTAAAAAATACATACACACCATTCCTACCATAAATAAAGGCAGTATTCCTTTGTAATATTCCCTAAAAAGAATCTTGGTTTCTTGATTGTCTTTTGCCAGAGACAATTTTGGCAGAAAATAAATCCCAATCAATGACGTAATGAAAAGAAAAGAATAGGAAGAAATTCGTGTCATTGCTTCCCAAAAACCAGCTTGTTCGATTCCTAAATTTAAAATTATATTTTTACGAATCGCCAACAACACCATAGGTCCAAAAACTGCCGATACTAATGCCATCAAGGAGTAAGAAGATAAACTTTTAAGAAACGATCGATTATAAAACTTAAAACGCACTGTTTTTAAGAGCCTTAGTTCTTTATTAATTGATAAAAAAGATACTAAAAACAATAACGATGGTGTTAAAATTATCGACAATAAAGCACCTTTGGTTTGCCAATACCAAATCAATAATACCGAGACCAGCAAACCTATACAACTGCCAATGATATTGATGAAAATAACTTTTTTATACTCGCCTAGACCGTTTATAGTTGCTATTAGAAAGATATTTCCAATATAAAAAGGAAGCGCAATTGATAAGGCTTTAAATACAAAACCATAATGGAACGCTACACCAAAAATGGAAGTATTAAAATAACTTGAAAAGAAGAACAAAATCAGACATAACAAAGCAGAAATTGATACTACTGATATGAAAATTGTGGAAAGTGTTTGTTGAAGTTTTTGTTCCTCTTTTTTATGTTCTGCAACATATTTAACCACGCCATTTTCAAATCCTAATGTAGCAAATGCTTCGGTAGAAGTTAGAAAATTTCTCAAATTACCCACTAATGCCATTCCACTTGGGCCAACAAAAATAGCAATCACTTTGGAAGTTATAAATCCTATAGCAATTTTAATAAGAATACTAATTCCATTCAAAGAAGTCGCTTTGAATAAAGGTTTAGATAGTATTTCTTTGAGAAATTTCAATTAATATTTATTTATTACATCAATTATAAAATCCACTTCTTCGGTTTTCATAACGGGACTAATCGGCAAACTCAACACTTCAACATGAATTTGTTCGGTAATAGGAAACGAAAGAGCATTCCAATCTGCGAATGCTTTTTGCTGATGAGTAGGAATGGGATAATGAATCATCGTTTCGATATCATTTTGCCATAAATATTCTTGTAAAGCTGCTCTATTTTCCGTTCGTATTACAAACAAATGAAAGACATGATTGGAAGAAAAATCCCAATAAGGTAAGTTTATTTTACTATTTGTAATTTCAGTTAAATAGCGTTTTGCGATATTCCTTCTTTTTTGATTATCAGCATCTAAATGAGATAACTTAACATTTAAAAATGCAGCTTGAAGTTCATCCAACCGAGAATTTATTCCGATAAACTCATTGTGGTATTTTTTCTCCGATCCATAATTACGTAGAGCGTTAATTACTTTTGCCAATGCGTCATCATTGGTAGTAATCGCACCCGCATCGCCAAGAGCACCTAAATTCTTTCCAGGGTAAAAACTAAAGGCAGCTGCATCGGATAAATTTCCAGCTTTTAATTGTCCCTCGACTGCGCTCGGGACGACAGAAACTGAACCATGAGCCTGTGCTGCATCTTCAACGACAATTAAATTATATTGGTTTGCAATAGCATTTATAGCTTGCATTTCAGCCAATTGTCCATATAAATGAACGGCTAAAATAGCTTTAGTTTTGGAGGTAATTTTATCGGCAATCAAATTGGGATTGATATTATAAGTATCTAATCTTGGCTCCACCAATATCGGAACTAAATCGGCTTGAAGAATTGCCAATATACTAGCAATATAGGTATTGGCAGGAACAATGACTTCATCGCCTTTTTGCAACTTACCTAATTGAATGTATCCTTTAAAAATAAGTACTAAAGCATCTAACCCATTCCCTACTCCAATGCAATATTTAGTTCCACAATAGTTGGCAAAATTGGTCTCAAATGTTTTGACTTCATCGCCAAGAATAAACCAACCTTTATCTAGCACCAACTTCATTTTCTCGTGAAATTGCTCTTGATACACTAAATTTATCTTTTGTAAATCGAGAAACTTTATCATAACAAAATCGTGTCTAATAAATAATGATTAGCCGTCTTGAATCGGTGGAAACTTTGAATCGTAGTCTTCGCACCAAAACTTTCTTTCCAATACGCCAAGCCTTCATTCAATTTTAAGCCATTATCTTCTGAGGAACTACCAAAACTAACATACTTTTTATCGGCATATTTCTGAATTATAAAGTCAAACAGCACATCTAAAGCCGCGGTATCGTTTCTATCATTGCCTCCAGAACTATATTGAAAATGTGCTACGTTATCTGTTAAAAACATTACGACTCCTGCTTTTAAACTAGTATTTTGATAGGCATTAAAAAGAATAATATTCTCTGGAAATAAAGTGGCTAGTTTTTCAATTTCAGCACAGGAATGCACGGGAGTCACACCAAATCGTTCTTGTAAATTTGGAATTAAAATTTGGTTCCAAAAACCATCAAAGTTTTTTTCTTCTTTGATATCAATACCTAATTCATCGGCGATTTTTAAAGCTCTTTTTCTATTTCTGTTGGGTTGGTAGTGCGTCTGCATGTCTATTGTTAAATATACATCAGCTCTAAAAAGAGATGACTGCATCAAAAAAGAAACATAATCTATTTCATCGGCTATCGTTTGATTATAAATCTTAGGTAAAAACTTTAATTCAAAATACGCCACCCCATCAATTTGCAAAAACTGCATGATTTCTTTGAATAGTAAAACATACTCTTTTATTCGAATATCTTTTTTTACAATTAATGAACCATAGCTCAATCCTTGATGTGAATATACTGTATCACATACTCTATTGGCCGGTAAAACAGCAACTAATTTATCTTGATCAAATACGAGTAACGAATACTCTTGAAACCTTTGGGAATGATATTCCATAAAATTTCGATGAAATAAAAAAGTAGCATTTTTGGCAACGCTTATAAAAGCATTCCAAAGAACAAAATGTTGCTGTTGGTATCGTTTAACTTCGAATTGTTTCACATCTATTTTTAAAACTTTGGAAAATTAATCATTTTTTAATAGTAATTCCAATTTCAAAAGTAGTCATATTTAAAAATAATTACCTACTTTCGAACTCATAATTACTATCTTTAGATGAATTTAAAACTTCGTTTACTTTATTTTAGTATTATTCTGTGCTCTTTTTGTCCGTTTTATGGACAGAATGTATCCTTATACCAGCAATTTAATGGAAGATATGATTTTCTTTTTGTAGGAAACACCATGAATTTAGGAGAAAACAATGTTACTCCGGGCTGCGAAGATTTATTAGTCACATCTTCAACTGCAAATTTAAATTTATCTTCAACTCAAATTATTCAAAGTGCTTATTTATATTGGGCAGGTTCAGGACTTGGAGATTTTAATGTGAAATTAAATGGAGTAGATATCAATGCGCAACGAACTTTTTCCAACATTAGTGCATCCTCTGGATTGCCTTATTTTAGTGCGTTTAAGGATGTAACCAATCAGATTTTAAGTACGGGAATTGGAAATTATACGCTTTCTGATTTAGATATTTCACAAACTCTAATTAATGAACCTGGATATTGTACTAACAGAACTAATTTTGCAGGATGGACTTTAGTAATTGTGTACAAAGACATCAGTTTACCTTTAAATCAAATTAATATTTATGATGGCTTAGAAAGTATTCCAAATGATGTCACTATTAATTTAACGAACCTTAATGTTATTGATAATGCCGGTGCCAAAATTGGTTTTGTTGCTTGGGAAGGAGATGCTAATCTTGCTGTAAATGAAACTTTACAAATTAATGGTACTATTTTAAGTAATCCTCCATTAAATCCTGCGGATAACGCATTTAATGGTACCAATAGTTTTACAGGAAGTAATACTCTATACAATATGGATTTGGATTTTTATGACATTCAAAATAATATTCATATTGGCGATACGTCTGCTCAAATCGAACTCACTTCGGGACAAGATGTTGTACTAATTAATGTAATAGTGACTAAACTCAATAGTCAATTACCTGATGCTACCATTGCTGTCACGAATGTTTTACAAAATTGTAATTCTAAAGTACTCACTGCTAATTATACAGTTTCGAATTTGAATTGTACGAATCCACTTCCTGCAGGAACCCCAATAGCTATTTATGCCAACGGACAATTGGTCGCTCAAACACAAACTACCACTATAATACCAATTGACGGAAACGAAAATGGTCAAATTTTGATTACGTTACCCGATACAATTCCATCTAATTTCACATTAATTTTTGTTGTTGATGATGATGGAACAGGTCATGGAATGGTTACTGAACTTTTAGAAAATAACAATAGTTTTTCTCAAACAATCTCGCAGTGGAGTTCTCCATCATTTAATTTGTTAAACCCTATTTTCTCATGTAATACAGGATTTACAGTAGCTACTTTTGATTTTTCCAATTATCAAAATTCAGTGAAAGTTAATTCGAATGATGGTGTACAATTTTACGAGACTAATACTGATGCTCAAAATCAAACAAACCCTATTTTCAACTACAATAATTACACAGCATTAACAACTCCAAAAGAGATTTTTGTAAGAATTGACAATAATCATTGTTATGCTATAACTTCCTTTTTATTAAAAACAAGAAACTGTCCGCCTACAATTTACAACTATGTTTCGGCAAATGGTGATGGAACTAATGAGACTTTTTTTATTGATGGTTTGAAAAATATCTTTACCAATTATGAACTAGAAATATACAACCGATGGGGCAGACTAATCTGGACTGGAAACAATCAATCTTCTGATTGGGATGGATTTGCTACAAAAGGAATGTTGCTTGATAACCAAATTGCTCCTAAAGGCACCTACTACTATATTCTTAATTTGAATGACGATGATTATCCTGAACCTATTGTTGGTTGGTTGTATTTAACAAAGTAAGTTGGATATTCTAAAAAACGCTGTAAATTCGCCAAAAATCATTTCGTTACATTGAAACAAATTACGTCGATACAAAATACATTCATAAAATCTTTAGTTTTACTGCAAGAAAAATCGAAATCTCGCAAGCAATCTGGAACTTTTTTGATTGAAGGTAAACGCGAAATAGAATTAGCTATCAAAGGAGATTATGAACTTGAAACTATTCTTTTTCTTCCTGATTTAATATCAAAAGATCAAATAAATAAATTATCTAATAATTCATTTGATTTAATTGAAATCAATAAAGAAGTTTATCAAAAACTTGCTTATCGAGATACCACCGAAGGAATACTTGCTATTGCCAAAATAAAATCTCATGTTTTATCTGATTTAATATTGCCCGAAAATCCATTAATTTTAGTAATGGAATCTATTGAAAAACCAGGCAATATTGGTGCTATGCTTCGAACATGTGATGCTGCTAACATTGATGCTGTGATAATCGCCAATCCTAAAACAGATTTGTACAATCCAAATATCGTTCGCTCCAGCGTAGGATGCCTTTTTACAAATCAAATTGCAACAGGAACAACAGATGATGTTATTCAGTTTTTGAAAGATAAGAATATTTCAATTTTTAGTGCCACGTTACAAAACTCTAATGCTTACCACCAAGAAAATTATACAAATCCAACAGCACTTGTAGTGGGCACTGAAGCAACAGGCTTGACACAAGCGTGGCGTGATCATTCAAAGCAAAATATTTTAATTCCCATGCAAGGTGAAATCGATTCTATGAATGTTTCGGTAGCTTCAGCAATTTTATTATATGAAGCTAAAAGACAAAGAGGATTTATACAACAGTAAAATACATATTATGAAATTCAAATTATTATTTATCATTCTTTTAACATATAATTTTAGTTTAAAAGCACAAATAAAAGAATCAAAACTTGATGATGTTGTTGCAAGAACAATGAAAGCATTTAATGTGCCTGGAATTGCCGTAGCTATTGTAAAAGACGGTAAAATAGTGATCTCTAAAGGGTATGGAGTTACTAATATCAACACACAACAAAAAGTAGATGGTAACACACTTTTCGGAATTGCATCCAATAGTAAAGCTTTTACCACCGCGGCATTGGGAATGTTGGTTGACGAAAAGAAAATCAATTGGGACGATAGAGTAATTCAATACATTCCTGAATTTAAAATGTATAATGATTACGTCACCAACGAATTTACAATTAGAGATTTATTAACCCATCGAAGTGGACTTGGATTAGGAGCTGGAGATTTAATGATTTGGCCCGACGGACATAATTTTACTCCGAAAGATATTATCAAAAATATTCAATATTTAAAACCTGTTTCGGGTTTTAGAGCAGCGTATGATTATGATAATCTATTATATGTAATCGCTGGTGAAGTCATAGAACGTGTTTCTGGAAAATCATGGTGTGATTTTATTGAATCCCGAATAATGAAACCGTTGCAAATGAACAATAGCGCTGCTTCTTGGAGCAGATTAAAAGACACAACAAATACTATAGTTCCTCATGTTCCAACCAATGGGAAATTAGAGGTTATTAAACGATATACTAATCCAATATTTGATGCTGCCGCCGGAATTTATGCGAGTACTAACGATTTAAGCAAATGGGTAATTGCACAATTAAAAAATGGAAAGTATGGAGAACAAGACCAAAATAAATTGTTTAGTCCTCAGGTACATCAAGAAATGTGGACACCACAAACCATTTTACCTATAACCAATATGAAACCCTACAATTGCAATTTTAAAACCTATGGTTTGGGTTGGCAATTGGCTGATGTAAATGGTCATTTACAAGTTTCGCACACAGGTGGTCTTGACGGAATAGTTACGCAAACCATTATGTTTCCGGATATTCAGTTAGGAATTATTGTATTAACTAACCAACAATCAGGTGCAGCATTTAATGCAATTTCAAATACTATTAAAGATAGCTATTTAGGATTAAAATATCCGGATCATGTTGAAACTTTATTTAATGAAAGAAAACTCAAAGAAAATAATGCCGATAAAATTACCGATGATGTTTGGACCATAGTTGAAGAAAATATGATGAGTAGAAAAAAAATCAATTCTCAAAATTTTATAGGAATATATAACGACAAATGGTTTGGAGATATTATTATAAATAATCGAAAAGGAGCATTACGTTTTACCTCCATTCGTTCTCCAAGATTAACTGGATCTATATTTTTATACAAAGAAAAAATCTTTGCTGTAAAATGGGATAATCGAAGTTTTCATGCGGATGCTTTCATTTTCTTTGATACTGACGCTAATGAAAAAGGAATTCACTTCAAAATGAAAGCTATTTCGCCACTTACCGATTTTAGTTATGATTTTCAAGATTTAGATTTTATTAAAACTTCAGAATAAAACAATTCTAAAACGCAAATCATTGTATTTTTATTATCAAAAATAGCTTTTTTGTAAATATTTGATAATTATATCTTTATAAATAAA
>CAISUR010000125.1 GCA_903888655.1 uncultured Bacteroidota bacterium
CCACCTTTTTTTATGTAAATGTCTTGTCCTGAAATAGCGATACACAAAAAGTATCCTTATGGAAAAGCATGAAGAAAGTCGCTATGTAAAGCGCACCCAAAAAGACTACACTATGTCTTTTAAATTACAAGTTGTTCAAGAAATCGAACAAGGAAGAATATCAACTTACGAAGTTTGTCGTAAATATGGGATTCAATCCCGTTCCACTATTGTTGGTTGGCTTCGAAAATTTGGTAACTTTGATTGGGAAAATCAAACACCTTCGAATATGCCAAAATCTCCAGAGCAAAAAATAATGGAACTAGAAGCAAAAGTCAGGCTACTAGAAAAGCAGAAAACATTTTTAGAACAACAAGCTTTTGTTGCTGATAAGAAAGCCATCATTTTTGACATGATGATTGATATCGCTGAAAAAGAATATCAAATCGACATACGAAAAAACTCATCACCCGAACAATCGACCATTTTAAACAAAAAGAACAACAAACAATAATGTTTGCCTGTACTTTGTTCGGGATAGATAGACAGGTTTATTATCGAAAAATAAAACGACGCATTATCAAAAAAGATAAAGCCCAATTGGTTGTGGATATGGTTTTAGAAATCAGGGCACAAATGCCTAGAATAGGCTCAAAAAAGTTGTATTATTTATTAAATCAAGATTTAAAAATACTAAAAATAGGAAGAGATAAATTTATTGATATCCTTAGAGCCAATCATTTATTAATACTACCAAAACGTTCTTATCATATTACCACAAACTCACATCATCGCTTTAGAAGGTATAAAAATCAGTTGCTAGATTTACAAATAAACAAGCCAGAACAAGTTTGGGTATCTGACATTACTTATATCGGAAAAAGAGAAAAGCCTTGTTATTTAAGTTTAATAACTGATGCTTATTCAAAAAAAATAGTGGGTTATAATGTGTCCGATAATTTAAATACAGAAAGCAGTTTGGTTGCATTGAGATTAGCTGTAAAACAAAGGAAAAATAAAGGAATACCATTAATACATCATTCCGACAGAGGATTACAATACTGCTCTAATGAATATCAAAAAATACTAAATAAAAATGAAATTCAACCAAGTATGACTCAAAACTCCGATCCATATGAAAATGCTGTAGCAGAAAGAATAAATGGCATATTAAAGCAAGAATTCTATATTGATAAATACAATAAAGACTTAACTGTTATGAAAAAAATAATAAAAGAAACTGTGGATATTTATAATGGAAAAAGACCTCATATATCAAACCATATGCTGACGCCTAATCAAATGCACGAGCAAAACAAAATAATAATGAAAACCTATAAAACTAAAAACAGCATCAAAAACGTTTTTGATGCTGTTTAATTTCTCTATTTTTGTCTAATAATCTGTATCGATTATTTAGGACTAGTCATAATTTTCTGCCCATGCCCAAAATAGTATAGAATTATTACAAAATGTGAATTTTCAATCATTTATTTTGTCAAAAACATTCTTAATAACTTTGGGAAACCTATCCTTTATTTCGTTACGTTATTTAGTATATTAGCACAAATTCGATACATTTTATAATGGCTCCAGAAACACAATATAACGAAGACAATATTCGCTCGCTCGATTGGAAAGAACACATCCGAATGCGTCCTGGAATGTACATCGGGAAACTCGGTGATGGTTCTTCGCCTGATGATGGAATTTATATTCTTTTAAAAGAGGTAATCGACAACTGCATCGACGAATTTGTGATGGGTGCCGGTAAAGTAATCGAAGTTACGATTAAAGACAAACTCGTTACGGTTCGTGATTATGGACGTGGTATTCCATTAGGAAAAGTAGTCGATGTAGTTTCCAAAATGAATACGGGTGGAAAATACGATTCTAAAGCTTTTAAAAAATCGGTAGGACTGAATGGCGTCGGAACTAAAGCTGTCAATGCCTTGTCGAACTATTTTCGTGTGGAATCGGTTCGTGATAACCAACAAAAAGCTGCCGAATTCTCGGAAGGAAACTTGAAAATCGAAGAAGAAATTCAGGAATCTACCAAGCGAAAAGGTACCAAAGTAGCGTTTATTGCAGATGAAGCGATTTTTAAAAATTACAAATACCGAAACGAGTACATCATCAAGATGCTCAAAAATTACTGTTATTTAAATCGAGGTTTAACGATTTATTATAATGGTGAAAAATACTTATCAGAACACGGATTAAAAGATTTACTAGAAGAAACCATTTCGGAAGAAGACATGCAATATCCGATCATTCACTTAGAAGGTGATGATATAGAGATTGCTTTAACGCACAGTAAATCGCAATATTCCGAAGAATACCATTCGTTTGTAAACGGTCAAAATACCACTCAAGGGGGAACGCACTTAAATGCTTTTCGTGAAGCGATTGTAAAAACGATTCGTGAATATTACAACAAAGGTTTCGAGGCTTCAGATATAAGAAAATCGATAGTTTCGGCGGTTTCTATTAAAGTAGAAGAGCCCGTTTTCGAATCGCAAACCAAAACCAAATTGGGTTCCAATGATATTGGTCCGAATGGGCCAACGGTTCGAACATTCATTCACGATTTCATCACCAACAAATTAGACAATTTCCTGCATAAAAATCCAGAAGTTTCCGATTTGTTGTTGCGTAAAATTTTGCAAGCCGAACGCGAACGAAAAGAACTTTCCGGAATTCGAAAATTAGCTAAAGACCGCGCTAAAAAATCGAGTTTGCACAATAAAAAACTGCGCGATTGTCGGGTACATTTAACCGATGTTAAAAATCCAAGAAGTTTAGAAAGTACTTTGTTTATAACCGAGGGTGATTCGGCTTCGGGTTCTATTACTAAAAGTCGTGATGTCAATACGCAAGCCGTTTTTAGTTTGCGTGGTAAGCCTTTAAATTCCTACGGAATGTCGAAGAAAATTGTATATGAAAACGAAGAATTCAATTTGCTTCAAGCGGCCTTAGATATTGAAGAAAGCATCGAAGATTTGCGTTACAACAACATCGTAATTGCTACCGATGCCGATGTGGATGGAATGCACATTCGTTTGTTATTAATTACGTTCTTCCTTCAGTTTTTTCCAGAAATGATCAAAGAAGGACATTTGTATATTTTACAAACGCCATTATTCCGTGTTCGAAATAAGAAAGAAACCATTTATTGTTACAGCGATGAAGAACGAAAAGATGCCATCGAAAAACTAAAACCAAAACCAGAAATCACGCGATTTAAAGGTTTGGGAGAAATTTCACCTGATGAGTTCAAGAATTTTATTGGCGAAAGTATCCGATTGGACCCCGTAATGTTAGACAAAGCCACATCAATTGAAACGTTGTTAGAGTTTTACATGGGTAAAAATACCCCTGACCGACAAAATTTTATCATAAACAATCTGAAAGTAGAATTGGATAAAGAGTTGGTAGAGAAGTAAATATTTAAACTATGGAAAATCAAGATAT
This sequence comes from uncultured Bacteroidota bacterium, assembly GCA_903888655.1. Classification (GTDB taxonomy): domain Bacteria; phylum Bacteroidota; class Bacteroidia; order Flavobacteriales; family Flavobacteriaceae; genus Flavobacterium. The sequence continues at coordinate 3,454 of CAISUR010000125.1, forward strand.
CCGCTGGAAACAAAGGTTTGAACATTTTGTTAACGCATTTAAGCAACTACGAAATGCACAAAAGTTAAAATCTGAAAGAGAATTTACAGAATTGGAACTTCAAGGAGTAATTCAAGCATTTGAAGTGTCTCAAGAGTTGTCATGGAAAGTAATGAAAGATTTTTTGGAGGAACAAGGAAAAACAGATTTGTTTGGTAGTAAAAATGCTGTTAGAGAAGCTTTTAATGTTGGACTTATTTCTAATGGCGATATTTGGCTCGAGATGATAAAAACTAGAAATATTACATCACATATTTATGATGAAAATCAAGTAAAAATAATTTTGACAGAAATATTATCAAAGTATTACCCAGTTTTTTTAGAGTTTGAGAACAAAATGAAAAATTTACTATAATGTTTGGTATTTATTCAAATAGTTACAATCAAATAATTAATATTCTTAAAGAATTTCATTCTATCAATGAAGTAATAATTTATGGATCTAGAGCAAAAAATAGTTACAGGGAAGGTTCAGATATTGATTTAACTATTAAAGGTGATGTAAGTTTAGAAGACATCAATAAATTATGGCATAAATTAGATGACAGTTGCATCCCTTATAAATTTGATATTTCAAGATTTCAAGATTTAAAGAATCAAAAGTTTATTGAACATATAAATAGAGTAGGAAAAATATTTTACAAAAAAGAGGATACTGAATAATTCAGCATAAATGAAAGACGAAGACGAAGATAACATTAACGAAGAAACTAACGACGAGTTAGAGGACTCGAGCTACAGCGAACAGGCGGAGCAATCAACCAACTACAAAAGTGTAGACGAAGGCTTTGAGGACATCGTTTCTACTGGTGGGAATCACTTTTACGAAAACGATGAGAATCCAGAAGATACCATTACCAAAGTTACAGGAATGTACAAAGATTGGTTTTTGGATTACGCTTCGTATGTAATTTTAGAGCGTGCCGTACCTGCGATTGAAGATGGTTTTAAACCCGTACAACGTCGTATCATGCACTCACTAAAAGAGTTAGATGACGGTCGTTACAACAAAGTGGCGAATGTCGTTGGACACACTATGCAGTATCATCCTCACGGAGATGCCAGTATTGGTGATGCTATGGTGCAAATTGGTCAAAAAGAATTGTTGATTGACTGTCAAGGAAACTGGGGAAATATCCTAACAGGTGATAGCGCAGCCGCTTCGAGATATATTGAAGCACGTTTGTCAAAATTTGCTTTAGAAGTTTTGTATTCGCCAAAAATCACCGATTGGGGAATGTCTTATGATGGTCGTCGTGCCGAACCAAACAATCTTCCCGTTAAGTTTCCGTTGTTGTTGGCGCAAGGTGCTGAAGGAATTGCGGTTGGACTTTCAACCAAAGTGTTGCCTCACAATTTCAATGAGCTGATTGATGCATCGATAAAAATTTTGAAAGGAAAACCATTTACCTTATATCCCGATTTTCAAACGGCTGGTATTGCCGATGTTTCCAATTATAACGATGGTTTGCGTGGCGGACGTGTTCGTGTTCGTGCCAAAATATCGCAATTGGACAAACAAACGTTGGTGATTACTCAGATTCCGTTTTCTACCAATACATCAACGTTGATTGATAGTATTTTGAAAGCGAATGAAAAAGGTAAAATCAAAATCAAGAAAATTGAAGACAATACCGCTGCCGAAGTAGAGATTCTAATTCATTTATTTCCTGGCGTTTCACCCGATAAAACGATTGATGCTTTGTATGCTTTTACGGCTTGCGAAACATCTGTGGCACCATTAGGTTGTGTGATTGAAGATAACAAACCTTTGTTTATTGGGGTTTCAGATATGTTGAAAATTTCGACCGAAAGAACTGTTGATTTGTTGAAGAAAGAACTCGAAATTCAATTAGAAGAATTAAAAAATAAATGGCATTTCTCGACTTTAGAAAAGATTTTCATTCGTGAAGAAATGTACATCGATTTCAAATTGTATTCCGATAGAGAATCTCTTTATGAATATATGTACAAACGATTTGAGCCTTTTGCAAAATCATTTGTTCGTGATATTGAAGAGGACGATTTGCAGAAATTAACGCAAATTCCGATGATTCGTATTACCCGCTTCGACTCCGATAAGGCCGATGATTTTATCTCCAAATTGGAAGACGAAATGAAAGAAGTGCAACATCACCTCGATAATCTAACTGATTTTGCCATTGATTATTTTGCCAAATTAAAAGAAAAATACGGAAAAGGTCGCGAGCGTCAAACCGAGTTAAGAAGTTTTGATACTATTGAAGCTACTAAAGTAGTTTTAAGAAATACCAAGCTATATGTCAATAGAGAAGAAGGGTTCTTTGGAACTGGTTTGAAAAAAGACGAATACGTTGCCGATTGTTCTGATATTGATGATGTGATTGTCTTCTTGCGCGATGGAAAAATGATGATTGCTAAAGTTGATGATAAGAAATTCGTTGGTAAAGACATTATTCACATTGCGGTTTTTGATAAAAATGACAAGCGAACTATTTACAACATGATGTATCGTGATGGTAAAAATGGTTCTACTTTTCTAAAACGTTTCAATGTTTCGGGAGTCACGCGAGATAAATTTTACGATTTAACTCAAGAAAAGCCAGGCTCTCAAGTGTCTTATTTTTCGGCAAATCCAAATGGTGAAGCTGAAGTGGTGACCATCTTGTTGCGTCAGGTGGGAAGTGTTAAGAAGCTAAAATGGGATGTCGACTTCTCGGATATTGCCATCAAAGGGCGTGCTTCTCGCGGAAATACCGTTACCAAATATCCAATCAAAAAAATTGAGTTGAAAGAGAAAGGAATTTCAACGTTGCGTCCGAGAAAAGTATGGTTTGACGATACTGTGCAACGTTTGAATGTAGATGGAAGAGGCGAGTTGTTGGGCGAATTTAGACCAAACGATCGCTTGTTAATCATCAATCAAACGGGTAAATTAAAAACAATCATCCCCGAATTGACGACGCATTTCGACGAGGACATGATTGTGTTGGAAAAATGGAATCCGAAGAAACCCATTTCTTGTATATATTATGATGGTGAAAAAGAACGCTATTTTATCAAACGTTTCTTAGTCGAAAACGAAAATAAAGAAGAGATTTTCATTACCGAACACGAAAAATCACAATTGGAAATTGTTTCTACCGATTGGCGTCCCGTGGCTGAAGTAATTTTTGCCAAGGTAAAAGGCGTTCAAAAAGACAATCAAACCATAGATATGGAGCAATTCATAACCATAAAAGGAATTAAAGCCTTAGGAAACCAATTGACTTCGGATAAATTAAAACAAGTGAATTTGTTGGATGCATTGCCTTATGAAGAGCCAGAGGAAATTGTTGAAGAATTGGAAACAACGGATGAATCTGGAGTTGATGAGAATATTCAAACCGAATTGGATGATGACGGACAAATTACGTTGTCATTAGAATAAAAAACAGTAGCCACAGATTCGCAGATTATTTTATTCTGCATATAAAAATCTGTGAATCTGTGGCTAAAAAAAAATTATAATAATGTCAACATTTCCCTCCGATATTGAGATTGCTCAAAGTGCCACTCTCGAACACATTCGAAAAATTGCTGAAAAAATAAACATTCCAGAAGACGATTTAGAATACTACGGAAAGTATAAAGCCAAATTGCCTTTACAACTTCAATCTGATAACCCAAAAGGAAAACTGATTTTAGTTTCGGCGATGTCGCCTACCAAATATGGTGAAGGAAAAACCACAATGTCGATTGGATTAACCGACGGATTGAATTACATTGGTAAAAGAGCCATTGGTGTTTTACGCGAGCCGTCACTCGGACCCGTTTTTGGGTTAAAAGGCGGAGCTGCTGGCGGTGGTTATGCACAAGTGGTTCCGATGGAAGATATTAATTTGCATTTTACTGGAGATTTTTCGGCTATTGAAAAAGCGAATAATTTACTTTCTGCTGTAATTGATAACAACCTTCAAAATCCGAAGTTTTCTCTGAATTTGGATCCGAAATCTATTGCATGGAAACGTGTAATGGATATGAACGATCGTTCGTTACGTCAGATAATTATTGGAGTGGGAGCCAAAGCAAATGGAATGATGCGCGAAGACGGATTTAATATTACTCCAGCTTCTGAGGTCATGGCGATTTTGTGCTTGTCTAAAGATTTAGAAGATTTGAAATTCCGATTAGGAAATATTTTTGTTGGAAAAACGTTGGATGGTAAAGCTATTTTCGCACGTGATTTGAAAGTAGTAGGCGCCATGGCCGTTTTGCTAAAAGATGCTTTGAAACCAAATTTAGTCCAAACGTTAGAAGGAAATCCGGCTATTTTACACGGCGGTCCTTTTGCGAGTATTGCTCAAGGAACCAATACTGCAATTGCTACCAAAATGGGACTTTCGCTTGGTGATTATGTAGTTACAGAAGCGGGTTTTGGTGCCGATTTGGGAGCTGAAAAATTCTTCCATATCAAATGTGGACAATCTGGGTTAAAGCCTGATGCAGTTGTTTTAGTTGCAACGATTCGAGCAATTAAACATCATGCTGGATTGAGTTCTGATGATTTTAAAACTGAAAATATTGCTGCGATTGAAAAAGGATTTTGCAACTTAGAAAAACATATCGAAAACATACAGAAATTTGGTATCAATCCGGTGGTGAGTATCAATGCTTTTCCGGATGATACTCAAGCAGAATATGATAAATTGAAAGCCTTGTGTTTGGCAAAAGGTGTTACAGCAATTGTTAGCAAAGCTTTTGTAGAAGGCGGAAAAGGTTCGGCTGCATTGGCGGAAAAAGTAGTTGCTGAAATCAATAAAGGTGAAGCAAATTATAAGCCTTTGTATAAAAACGAAGATTCAATAGAACACAAAATAAATACTATTGCTAAAGAAATTTATGGAGCAGATTCAGTGGAGTTTTCTCCCAAATCGAAATCGCAGTTGAAGATGATTAACGATTTAGGGTTTAATGAATTTCAAATTTGTATGGCCAAAACACCAGCTAGTTTTTCGGATGATGAAAAGTTGATTGGGCGACCAACGAATTTTACTATTACTGTCCGTGAATTTGAAATTGCGAGTGGTGCTGGATTCATAGTGCCTTTATTGGGCGATGTAATGCGTATGCCAGGATTACCAGCGATTCCAAATGCTGAGCGAATTGATATTGATAATGACGGTAAGATAATTGGATTGTCTTAGAAATTGCAAACTATATTCGATACGCTTACCTTCTAGCCCTGATGGGAGCGAAAATAAAAAAAGCTTTCGTGTTGAAAGCTTTTTTTATTGTAACGGACAGCAGGAATTACCATTGCCGATAGGCCGCGAGCCGTTCGCTTCTAATTACTGATATCGTCGTCTTTAAGTTTTTCGTCTACAATTTCGTTGTTTTTCAGTTGCACAGGTTTGTTGCTGTTTTTGCGCATTTTGATGTTTAGAAACTCCACGAATAATGAGAAGAAAATAGAGAAGTACAAATACCCTTTTGGAATGCTTGATACCTCTACATCATTTCCAAAACGGAAATGTGCTAAGTGCGAACCTTCGGCGATGAGCATGACTCCAATTAAGATTAAAAACGACAATCCTAATATTTGGATGGTTGGATGTTCGTTTACGAATTTAGATACTGGTCCGGCAAAAATCATCATGATTCCGATAGAAATCACAATGGATAAAATCATAATGGCAATGGCGCCTTCGGAACCGAAACCTCCTTCTGCTGGACTTTTCATACTGATCATTCCGATAGCTGTTAAAATACTATCAAACGAGAATACAATATTTAATAAGGCAATTTGCAATACTGCTGCAGTTAAACCAGAAGCCGATTTACCTTTTGTTGCTTCCTCTTCTGCTTCCATTTTGTGATGAATTTCAGAAACCGATTTGTATAAAAGAAACAATCCACCGCCAAAGATAATTAAACTTTGCCCTGTGATGTGTGCTTCAAAAAATCCCCAATCAACACTAATTAACGTTTTTTGCAAACTCAAAACCCATGTGATTCCAAAGAGCAGTATGATTCTAAAAACCATGGCTAAAGTCAATCCAATTTTTCGCGCTTTTGGCTGTTCATTGGCGGGTAATTTACCCGAAACAATGGATAAGAAAACGATGTTGTCGATTCCTAAAATGATTTCTAAAAAAGTAAGAGTTACCATTGCCAACCAGGCATTTGGATTGGTTACTAATTCCATCATGGTTTATGTAAAATTTTAATTGGTAAAGTTGTTTTACGGGATTAGTTGATTTTTGTTACAGTTCCGATTTGTTTTTTTGATTCACC
>CAISUR010000126.1 GCA_903888655.1 uncultured Bacteroidota bacterium
GCGGTGTATTTTATATTACCGTATTTTTCAGGAGGACTAGGATCTAAATATGTGTTTTCTGCATCGTCGGCAAAATAATATCTATAATATGCTTCCCATAGACCTGTCGTTGTGTTATTATGGTCATCATGAAATGCCATACTAATCGGTGTATATTCTATTTTATTTTGAACATATGATCTTCTATTATATTGATTTAGTACCTCAGTGCCAATTCTAAATTTAGGAAGATCCGTTGATTTAACCAGCATCCCAATTACACGACCGTTTTTATCAATAAAACTATTAACTAATGGACTTTTTGTGTTGGTGTTTATTTTAAATTGAACATAAAAAATCCAACCGTTCTTTGGAGCATATTTGTAGAAGTCATCAAGATATAATCGAGATGCGTGTGCATAACTCTGTAAAGAGTTAGAAGCAAAAACACCGCCTAAGAATTGTTCAAGTACACCAGCCATAGTAATATTTAGCCGTTAAAAAATTAGGTTAAAACGAGGTAATCTTGTTTATATAGTCGGAGCAGATTGCAAAACAGTTTGCTCCAATGGTGTTTATTAACGTGGAGTCTTCCCACTCTGGCATGACCATTATGCTGAATTTAGATAACTTTTTTCCAGGATATGCCCAAACATATCCTTTACTGGTAAGAGTATAGTCATCCTCTTGATGCCAAAAATAATTCAATTTGATATTGTTCTGACAAAACTCTAATGCTTCTAAATTTTTACAGTGGATCCATAGACCGGGTTGAGTGATAAACTGTTCATCAATAGGCCAATCTGGACTGTCGTGCCCTAAAAATAATTCGTCATTAATAACACGTAAATCAACTTCACAATCAAATCCTTCCGCTAACGACTTGAGTAGTTGTTCGGGACAATTTTCTAAACTAGAATTAGGGCCGTCTGTAAGCCCTCTATGTGCTATATACTTCATTTCTTATTATCCAAAATCTTCTTTGTCCATCTGTCCATTCTTTTGTATCATTAACTTTCCAATCATACTTATGAAATTCTGCGTTGATATCAGCATCGTCATATCTTACATAATTTGCACCAGTTTCGTTAATGCAACCTTCTACCATAGCGGCAGACGGTCTAGACCCTATTCCATTTACTGCCTGATCATATCCACGTTCGCTAGTTTTTATCTCAAATGTGGGGTCATTGCTATCACAGACTTCTGTTTCTAAAAATATTATTTTGCCATGTTCTATTGCAGTTTTTAAATCTTTTTGCCAATTGTCTAAATGATATAGTACACCCCAGTGAACAACAATATCAAATTGCTTATTTAAATTCCATTCTTTATCTTGATCAATGTGTAATACTGTTGAATCTGGATTTGTTTTTTTAATCTTTACAAGATGTCCTTCATTACCGTCGGCAAAAGTTACAATTGATCCTAAATTATAAAAATAATGTCCAGTATCTCCATGCCCCGCCGCAAGTTCTAACATTGTTTTATTGTTAAAAAACTCTTTTCCAAATATAGAAACAATTTTATTAATCCTAGATTCTCTCCAAGGTATATAATGAGTTTTAAACCATTCTTCAGTTGACATATATTAACTTTCCTTATAGTTTTTTAAAAAATTGTCCAAATCTTCAGGGGTACCAATACCCCACATTTTATTGACTCGCTTTACTTTA
>CAISUR010000127.1 GCA_903888655.1 uncultured Bacteroidota bacterium
AACTTTTAATTTTTTCAAATTACTTTTAATGAATATATGTTCACCTTCTTCTTCATAATTTTCACGTTTCATCATGTGAAAATCAAGTGCTCTTTTAACGGATGCATTAAAACGCTCCAAAACAATAGGCTTTTGTAAATAATCTGTAGCATCATAATCAAATGCTTTTAATGCATATTCTGCTTTTGAAGTGATGAAAATTACTTGAGGCTTTACTTTTAAACCATCAATAAAATCAAAACCACTTATTACAGGCATTTCAACATCTAAAAAGATAAGATCAACATTGTGGACTGTCATGCAATTTTTTGCTTCAATTGCATTAGAAAAATCACCAACTAATTGTAGGTTAGGGTGATTATTTACTAACTTTGCGATGACCATTCTTTGCAAAGAACTATCATCAACTACGACACAGTTTAATTTCATAATTTCACATTATTAAGATTTGGTTTGACAAACGTATGAACTTTTTTTTATAAAAACTAACTTTTATCGATTTTTATTGCTTTTAAGCAGTAAATTTTTGCTTTTAGGCGATTTTTTCAGTATTTTAATCTATTTGTATTAGTGTAATAAATATTTATTAGTACATTTGCACCCAATTTTATATAATTAAAAACATATTTATTATGAATCATTACGAAACTGTTTTCATCTTAAATCCCGTTTTATCTGAAGTTCAGATAAAGGAAACAGTAAGCAAATTTGAAGATTTTCTTACAAGTAGAGGAGCTAAGATGGTATCAAAAGAGGATTGGGGCTTGAAAAAATTAGCTTATGAAATCCAAAACAAAAAAAGTGGTTTTTACCATTTGTTTGAATTCCAAGTAGCTCCAGAAGTATTAATTGCTTTTGAAACTGAATTTAGACGTGACGAAAGAGTGATGCGTTTCTTGACTGTAAGTTTAGATAAACACGCAATATCTTGGGCAGAAAGAAGAAGAGAAAAACTTAAAGTAGCAAAAGCTTAATCATGGCAACATTACAACAATCAGCTTCAGGAAAAAAAGACGGAGATATTAGATATTTAACGCCTTTGAACATCGAAACTAACAAGACTAAAAAGTATTGTCGTTTCAAAAAATCAGGAATCAAATATATTGATTACAAAGATGCCGATTTCTTATTGAAATTTGTTAACGAGCAAGGTAAAATTTTACCACGTCGTTTAACAGGAACTTCATTAAAATACCAAAGAAAAGTGTCAGTTGCTGTTAAAAGAGCACGTCATTTAGCTTTAATGCCATACGTGGCCGATTTATTAAAATAATTAAAAACGCAGTTGTTGGTTTCTCAATAAAGGGAACCTAACTTCTATAATAAGGACAACAACATGGAACTTATATTAAAACAAGACGTTCAAAATTTAGGATTTAAAGATGATGTAGTAACGGTAAAAGCTGGTTATGGTCGTAATTATTTAATTCCTCAAGGATTTGCTCAATTAGCTACTCCTTCTGCAAAGAAAGTATTAGCCGAAAATCTAAAACAAAAAGCACACAAAGAAGCTAAAGTAGTTGCTGATGCTCAGAAAATTGCAGATGCTTTAAAAGCTTTAGATATTAAAATCACTTCAAAAGCAGGTGGTGAAAAATTATTTGGTTCTGTAACCAATATTGACATCGCTGCTGCATTAGAAGCTGCAGGTCAGCCAGTAGATAGAAAATTTATCACTAGCGGAACTGTGAAAAGAACTGGTAAATATACGGCATCAATAAGATTACACAGAAGTGTAGTAGTGGAATTGCCATACGAAATCGTTGCTGAAGTATAATGCTTCATCACAAATTAGTAAAATCCCGATGTAAGTCGGGATTTTTTTTTAATCTGAATTTATTTCAGATTCTATTACCATAATATTAATCGTATCTTATAAAACAGATACTGAAACAAGTTCAGTATAAATGAAATACAAAAGACTAACCAAAGAACAATTTGAAGCCTTGCATCAAGAATTTGCCAATTTTTTAGCTTCGCAATCTATTGATAAAAAAGAATGGGACGACATAAAAACTAATAAACCCGAAGTAGCCGAACAAGAACTCGATGTGTTTTCGGATTTAATTTGGGAAGGTGTTTTAACCAACGCACAATTTTTAGAACATTTTTCTAAAAACCATATTTTCTTATTTCATTGTCAAGAGAAATTTATTGATTCAATGGTATTAAAATCGTTGGTTACCGAAGTAGATTTTATGACCAAAGAAGGGTTACAGTGGTTAACCGACAATATTTTTACCGATACTGTTGAAATTCTTAGGGGTAAAAAAACGTATGAAAAAGAACGCAATGATGCCATTTTTGATTTGATAACCCAAGGAACAATTTTGAGTGATGGTCAATTGTATTTGCAAATAAATACTATTCTTCAATCATAAAAATTTTATAGTTAAATAATAATGCCTATTTTAGTACTCAAAACAAACTAATTTAGGTATATCTAATTTATGGATATAAAAGCCATTATTCAATCCTTACGCGAAGAACTTAACGCACACAATCACAATTATTACGTATTGGATGCTCCAACAATTTCTGATTTTGAGTTTGATCAAAAGTTAAAACAACTTCAAGATTTGGAAACTAATCATCCAGATTTTTTTGATAAAAATTCACCAACACAACGAGTAGGAGGAACAATTACAAAGAATTTTCAAACGGTGGTTCATGAAAACAGAATGTATTCGTTAGACAATTCCTATTCCAAAGAAGATTTACAAGATTGGGAAACCAAAATTCAAAAAGTATTAGGGAATGTTGATTTGCAATATACCTGTGAGTTAAAATATGACGGTGCCTCGATTTCAATTACCTATGAAAACGGAACACTATCCAAAGCAGTAACTCGTGGCGATGGATTTCAAGGCGATGATGTCACTAATAATATTAAAACCATAAAGTCAATTCCGTTGCAACTAAAAGGTAATTTTCCCCCAAAATTTGATATTCGTGGAGAGATTATTCTTCCTTTGGAAGGTTTTGAAAAAATGAACCAAGATTTGATCGATATTGGAGAAATACCTTATTCTAATCCAAGAAATACAGCTTCTGGAAGCCTAAAGTTACAAGATAGTGCCGAGGTTGCCAAACGTCCGTTAGACTGTTTGTTGTATTTCATAATCGGATCTAATTTACCTTTCAATACGCAATTTGACGGATTAAAAACGGCAAGAGATTGGGGATTTAAGGTTCCGAATCAATCTAAATTGGCTTCAAATTTAGAGGAAGTTTTTGAATTTATTACGTATTGGGATGTTCATAGACACGATTTACCTTATGAAACCGATGGTGTAGTTATTAAAGTAAATGATTTTGACCATCAAAATGAATTGGGTTATACCGCAAAATCACCACGTTGGGCAATAGCCTATAAATTCAAATCGGAACAAGTAACTACTACTTTAAATTCGATTTCGTATCAAGTGGGACGAACAGGAGCAATTACGCCCGTTGCTAATTTGGAGCCCGTTCAATTGGCAGGTACAATTGTAAAACGAGCCTCGTTGCACAATGCCGATCAAATTGAAAAATTAGACATTCGAGTAGGCGATGAAGTATTTGTGGAAAAAGGAGGAGAGATTATCCCAAAAATTATTGGGGTTGCGAAAAGAGGCAATCAAATGGAACCGACAAAATATATTACGCATTGTCCAGAATGTGACACCGAATTAACCAGAAAAGAAGGAGAAGCACAACATTATTGTCCGAATTTTTATGGATGTCCGCCACAGATTATCGGACGAATTCAACATTATATTTCCCGAAAAGCCATGGATATTGAAGGTTTGGGTGGAGAAACCGTAGCATTATTGTACAACAATGGATTAGTAACAGATTATTCTGATCTTTACGAATTACGTCTTGAACAAATTATTCCTTTGGAGCGAATGGCACAAAAAAGTGCTGAAAATTTAATTAATGGAATTCAAAAATCTAAAGAAATTCCTTTCGAAAGGGTTTTATTTGCACTTGGAATTAGATATGTCGGCGAAACCGTTGCTAAAAAATTGGCAAAACATTATAAGACTATTGAAGCATTGAGTCAGGCATCATTGATGGATTTGATTTTAGTTGACGAAATTGGTGATCGTATTGCGCAAAGTGTGATTGAATTCTTTGAAAATGATAACAATATACTTATCATTGAACGATTGAAAGATTTTGGCGTTCAGTTAGAGATTGTTGAACAGTACAATCCAAATTCAACCGATAAACTTTTAGGCAAAACCTTTGTGGTTTCTGGTGTTTTTGAACTATTCACTCGTGACGATTTGAAGAAAGCAATCGAGGATAACGGTGGTAAAGTAGGAAGTTCCATATCTTCTAAAACAGATTATGTCATAGCTGGTGATAATATGGGACCTGCCAAATTGGAAAAAGCGAATCAATTGGGAATAAGTATTATATCTGAAAGTGATTTCGCAAAAATGATTTCTGATGAGTAGTTATTTTACTCAAGAAATCAAAACATGCATACAACAAAAAATGCACTAATTAAGATTGACTTAACTTTAAGGAATAAGGTGTTTAAAATTAGTTTTTTTTGTTCTTTTACTTAATAAATTATTTTAATAGTGTACAAAGACTATTACTTTTATCTATATTTTTTTAAAAACTCATATGAAAAGAATCTTAATAATTGAAGACGAAATAGGAATTTCAAACTTTTTAACACAAGGTCTTGAAGAAGAAGGATTTG
>CAISUR010000128.1 GCA_903888655.1 uncultured Bacteroidota bacterium
GACAACATCATCAATAATCCAACTCCAGCTTGGACGAAGCAACCGGTTGATTTGACTGAGGAAGATTATAAAAAATTCTACCACGAATTGTATCCAATGCAATTTGAAGAGCCTTTATTTAATATCCATTTGAATGTAGATTATCCATTCAATTTGACAGGAATTTTGTATTTCCCTAAATTGTCTAACGACATGCAAATGCAAAAAGACAAGATTCAAATGTATCAAAATCAAGTTTTTGTAACCGATAACGTGGAAGGAATTGTTCCTGAATTTTTAGGAATGCTGAAAGGTGTGATTGACTCGCCAGATATTCCGCTGAATGTTTCTCGTTCTGGATTGCAAGCAGATAGTAATGTGAAGAAAATTTCTAACTATATTACTCGTAAAGTAGCCGATAAATTGAAAGCATTATTCAATGAAAACCGTGAAGATTTTGAAAAAAAATGGAACGATATTAAAATCGTACTGGAATACGGAATGCTATCAGAACCTAAATTCTATGAAAAAGCAGGTGACTTTGTTTTGTACCCAACAGTAAATGACAAATACTACACTTTAGCGGAATTGAAAGAAGCCATTACTGCAAATCAAACGGATAAAAACGGAAAATTAGTAGTGCTTTATGCTTCTAATAAAGATGCTCAACATGGTTACATTGAAATTGCAAAAGAAAAAGGATATGAAGTTTTATTTTTAGATTCTCCAATTGTTTCGCACCTAATTCAGAAATTGGAAGGTGATAACGAAAATATGACCTTTGTTCGAGTAGATGCCGACCATATTGATAAATTGATTCAAAAGGAAGAGACTCAAATCTCAAAATTATCGGAAGACGAAGCTACCAAATTGAAAATGGTAGTAGAAGAAATTGTTCCAAAAGCAAATTATTCGGTACAATTAGAACCAATGGACAGCAATGCTGCTCCGTTTATGATTACACAACCCGAATTCATGCGTAGAATGAAGGAAATGAGTCAATCAGGCGGTGGCGGAATGTTCGGAATGGGTAATTTCCCTGAAATGTATAATTTAGTAGTGAATTCAAATTCTGAATTAGCAACAACCATTTTAAATACAGATGACAAATCGGTACAAGAAGGTTTAGTAAAACAAGCTCTAGATTTGGCTAAAATTTCTCAAGGATTATTAAAAGGTGAAGAATTGACTGCTTTTGTTAAAAGAAGTTTTGAACTTATCAAATAAGAATATAAATAATAGAAGATAGACTAAAACCTGTAAGTGAGAACTTGCAGGTTTTTTTAATGAACTTAATTATTTTTAACGAACTTCGCACTTTATAATTCAAACTTCCTATTTAATAATATGACTTTACATATAGAAACTCCTGCTTTATTATTCTCTGCTACATCTTTGATTTTGTTGGCTTACACCAATAGATTTTTGACCATTGCTCAAATTGTACGAGGATTGAAAAAGAACTATGACGAAGTACAAACTAAAAGCATCTTAATTGAAATTAAAAATCTAAATATGCGATTAACATTAATTCGTTATATGCAATTGTTTGGAGTGTTGTGTTTATTTCTCTCTGTTTTTGCGATGTTGGTATTATTCCTTGAATGGCAAATAGCAGGTTTGTACTTATTTGGTGCTAGTATGCTTTGTTTATTACTATCGTTAGGCATCTCATTTTGGGAAATAAGTATTTCTGTTGATGCGTTGCGGGTACATTTGAGTGATATTGTAGAGCACAAAAAATCAAAAGAACCTATACAAAAAGACAAATTTATAAGTTAAATGAATCAAACAAAACTGATCATATTCAAATTAAGTGAGGGTATACTTAGTGAAATTGTATTGCAAAATAGATTGTAAAAGTTAAATATTGTTAATTTACAAATAACTATATTTTTAATTTTATTGGAATCCAAATTTCTTCTTCTGAGTTGGGGTCGTTGGTTTTATATTTTGCACCTAGAATTTCAAATTGTGGTCTTTGGTCTAATTCATAGTTAGAAGCCGGCAACCATTCGGTGTAAATTGCATTAAAAAATGATGGGGCGTTTGATTGATCTCCTTTGTATTGAAAAACAGCATATAATCCTTCTAGAATTTCTAATACCTTCATTCCTTTGGGAACAAAATCAAAATTAGAAACAGGAACCGCAGCCCATTTTACAAAAGGCGTATTGGGATGAAAATCAAAATTCTCGGGATTGATTTGGATATTGTATAATTCTGAACCAATTGAGTTTTGAATTTCTGTTCGTCTTGGCATAAAACTACTCCATAATTCAAAGGCACGATAATCGGAGTAGGTAAAAGAAAGGTTTTTACCTATGAATTTCGTGTTTGGGAATGTTTTGATGGTTGGGTTCATTATAAAAATAAAAAAAATGAATTACATATTCCTTCTATACTGACCACCAACTTCAAACAACGCATTGGTTATCTGTCCTAACGAACAAACCTTAGTAGCCTCCATTAATTTTTCAAAAATATTTTGGTTGTTTATTGCGGCATCTTGAATAACAGCAATCTGTTCTGCTACTTTTTCTCCACTTGTTTTGTGAAGATTATTCAACATATCAATTTGGTATTGTTTCTCTTCTTCGGTTGCACGAATTACTTCGGCAGGAATCACTGTTGGCGAACCTTTAGAACTCAAGAACGTATTTACTCCAATAATTGGGAATTCACCGGTATGCTTCAACGTTTCATAATACAATGATTCCTCTTGAATTTTAGATCGTTGGTACATCGTTTCCATTGCACCCAAAACACCGCCACGTTCAGTAATTCGGTCAAATTCTTGCAACACGGCATCTTCAACTAAATCGGTTAATTCTTCAATAATGAACGACCCTTGAATTGGATTTTCATTTTTAGCCAAACCTAATTCCTTATTAATAATCAACTGAATGGCCATCGCTCTACGAACGGATTCTTCAGTAGGTGTTGTGATGGCTTCGTCATAGGCATTCGTGTGTAACGAATTACAATTGTCATAGATGGCATACAGAGCTTGCAACGTGGTTCGAATATCGTTGAAATCAATTTCTTGTGCGTGTAACGAACGACCCGAAGTTTGAATATGATATTTCAACATTTGGGCTCTTTCGTTAGCACCGTATTTATTCTTTAAAGCTTTTGCCCAAATTTTACGCGCCACACGACCAATCACAGCATATTCTGGATCAATTCCGTTAGAGAAAAAGAACGATAAGTTAGGTCCAAAATCGTTGATGTTCATGCCGCGACTTAAATAGTATTCCACGTATGTGAAACCATTTGCCAAGGTAAACGCCAATTGCGTAATTGGGTTCGCTCCCGCTTCGGCAATATGGTAGCCCGAAATCGAAACCGAATAGAAGTTACGCACATTTTGATTGATGAAATATTCTTGAACATCACCCATCAATCGCAAAGCAAATTCGGTGGAGAAAATACACGTGTTTTGCGCTTGATCTTCTTTTAAAATATCAGCTTGAACGGTTCCTCGAACTTGTGCTAATGTTTTTACTTTAATATCATTGTACACTTCTAAAGGCAATACTTGATCTCCAGTAACGCCCAAAAGCATCAAACCTAAACCATTATTTCCCTCAGGCAATTCGCCTTGATAACTCGGTCTAACAGTTCCTTTTTTCTTATAGATTTCGTTGATTTTTTCTTCAACTTCTACTTGAAGATGGTTTTCAACAATGTACTTTTCGCAATTTTGATCGATAGCCGCATTCATAAAGAATCCTAACAACATAGGTGCCGGTCCATTAATTGTCATCGAAACAGAAGTTAACGGATGACTCAAATCGAAACCCGAATATAATTTTTTAGCATCGTCTAAACAACAAATAGAAACGCCTGCATTTCCTATTTTTCCGTAAATATCAGGACGAATATGAGGATCGTTTCCGTATAAAGTCACCGAATCGAAAGCCGTTGAAAGTCGTTTGGCTGGTAATCCAGCACTCACATAATGAAAACGTTTGTTGGTACGTTCTGGACCGCCTTCACCAGCAAACATGCGGCTTGGATCTTCACCTTCACGTTTAAAAGGATACAATCCTGATGCAAATGGGAATTCTCCTGGCACATTTTCTTGCAAATTCCATTTTAGAATATCGCCCCAAGCCTGGTATTTCGGTAACGATATTTTCGGAATTTGTGAATGCGATAAACTTTCGGTATGAGTAGCAATCTTGATTTCCTTATCCCGAACTTTAAAACTGTAAAATGGATTTTTGTATTTACTTACTTTTTCTTCCCAAGTTAAAATCACTTCCCAGTTGTAAGGGTCAAGGTTCATTTTTACGCGGTCAAATTCGGCTAATAATAGTTTTAAGAATGGATGCGATTCTTCCTTCGTCAGAATGACAA
>CAISUR010000129.1 GCA_903888655.1 uncultured Bacteroidota bacterium
AATTATTTCAACACATGCTTTCGTTTCGCATGAAGTATTTTGATACCGCTCCTGTTGGACAATTGGTTACGCGTTCGGTTTCGGATATTGAGCAAATTGCACGTATTTTCAGTCAAGGGTTGTTTATGATTATGAGTGATTTAATGAAGATGTTGGTGTGTTTGCTCGTGATGACTTATATGAATTGGCATCTTACGTTAATTGTGGTCGTGGCAATGCCTATTTTGGTTTACATTACCCGAATTTTTCAACGTAAAATGCAAGTAGCTTTTGAGGAAGTTCGTACACAAGTATCTAATCTAAACACGTTTGTGCAAGAACGTGTTACAGGTATGAAAATCGTACAACTCTTCAATCGAGAAGCAATTGAATATAAAAAATTCAAAGAGATTAATGAAAAACACAATGTGGCATGGATTAAAACCATATTGTATAATTCCATCTTCTTCCCTATTGCCGATATTATTTCTTCTATTACCTTGGGTTCAATTGTGCTTTATGGCGGATTTCAAATTATAGATGGAAATCCGTTTACAACTGTGGGACAAATGACGGCTTATACGATGTTTATTGGAATGTTATTCAATCCGTTGCGACAAATTGCCGATAAATTTAACGAGATGCAAATGGGTATGATTGCTGCCAATCGGGTGTTTGATATTTTAGATACTGAAGAAGAAGTGCAACAAAAAGGAACCATTATTGCTCATCATTTTGAGGGGAATATCCGTTTTGAAAATGTTCATTTCAGTTACATCGAAAACGAAGAAGTTCTAAAAGGCATTTCGCTTGAAGTTAAAGCAGGCGAAACTATTGCCATTGTTGGAGCTACGGGTGCAGGAAAATCTACTATCATCAATTTATTGAATCGGTTTTATGAAATTAATTCGGGTGCTATTTATATTGATGATTTGAATATTGATGTATTCTCTTTAGAAAGTTTGCGCACTCAAATTGCAATTGTGCTGCAAGATGTATTTTTATTTGCCGATACGATTCATAATAATATTACCTTAAACCATTCCGAAATTTCTCGTGAAGAAGTTATTGCGGCTGCCCAAAAAATTGGTGTTCATCATTTTATTATGAGCTTACCCAACGGTTATGATTATGATGTCAAAGAACGTGGTGTGATGCTTTCTTCAGGACAACGTCAATTGATTGCATTTTTGCGTGCTTATGTTAGTAATCCAAGTATATTAATTTTGGATGAAGCCACTTCGTCTATTGACACCTATTCAGAAGAATTGATTCAACGTGCCACAGAAACCATTACTAAAGGAAGAACTTCGATTGTTATTGCGCATCGATTGGCTACCATTGTAAACGCAGATAAAATCATTGTAATGGATAAAGGAATGATTGTAGAATCGGGGTCACATCAAGAATTGGTGTACAAAGAAAATGGCTATTACAAGAAATTGTATGATTCGCAGTTCTCGGAAGCTTTGTAATAACTGATACGTTTTAGTTTTTTTTGATTTGAATAAATACTTTTTTAAGAAAACCGATTAGAAGTAAACCTGTAGTCTTTCATTTATTTGATTGTAAAAGGTAAAACTTTTAAACCGGTAAAGTCTCAAACTTATAAAGTTTTTTCTAAATTTGCACACTAAATTAAATTAGAAATTAATAGATAAATGACACGAGCTACAGCGACTGCATTTTTTACAAATAATAAATAAACACTCAAAAAATGACACGAGCTACAGCGACTGCATTTTTTACAAATAATAAATAAACACTCAAAAAATGAAATACGATATTATTGTTTTAGGAAGTGGTCCAGGCGGTTATGTTACGGCAATCCGTGCTTCACAATTGGGCTTTAAAGTTGCGGTTATTGAAAAAGAAAGTTTAGGTGGTATTTGTTTAAACTGGGGTTGTATCCCAACCAAAGCTTTGTTGAAATCAGCTCAGGTTTTTGATTACCTAAAACATGCTTCCGATTATGGATTGACTATAAAAGAATTTGATAAAGATTTTTCAGCAGTCGTGAAACGTTCTAGAGACGTAGCTGAAGGAATGAGTAAAGGTGTTCAATTCTTGATGAAAAAAAACAAAATTGACGTAATTGATGGTTTTGGAAAAATAAAACCGGGTAAAAAAGTAGATGTTACTGATAAAGACGGAAAAGTCACCGAATATTCAGCAGATCATATCATTATTGCTACTGGTGCTCGCTCAAGAGAATTACCTAATTTGCCTCAAGACGGTGTTAAAGTAATTGGATACCGTCAAGCCATGACCTTACCAACGCAACCCAAAAAACTTATTGTAGTTGGTTCGGGAGCAATTGGAGTGGAATTTGCTCATTTTTATAACGCCATGGGAACTGAGGTAACGATCGTAGAATTTATGCCAAACATTGTTCCTGTTGAAGATGAGGATATCTCTAAACAAATGGAACGTTCAATGAAAAAAGCTGGTGTAAACATCATGACGAATTCTTCTGTGGAGCGCATTGATACGTCGGGAACTGGCGTAAAAGCATTTGTTAAAACTCCAAAAGGAGAAGAAGTTTTGGAAGCCGATATTTTACTTTCGGCAGTAGGAATTAAAACAAATATCGAAAACATAGGTTTAGAAGAAGTAGGCATTGCTACCGATAGAGACAAAATTTTAGTAAACGCTTACAGCCAAACTAACGTTCCGGGTTATTATGCGATTGGTGATGTTACTCCGGGTCAAGCTTTGGCTCACGTAGCTTCAGCAGAAGGAATTAACTGTGTGGAAAAAATTGCTGGATTGCATGTAGAACCAATTGATTACGGAAACGTACCAGGTTGTACCTATGCTACGCCAGAAATTGCTTCGGTTGGATTGACCGAGAAACAAGCCAAAGAAAAAGGATATGAATTAAAAATTGGTAAGTTTCCATTCTCGGCTTCTGGTAAAGCAAAAGCTTCTGGAACACCTGATGGATTTGTAAAAGTTATTTTTGATGCTAAATATGGTGAATGGTTGGGTTGTCATATGATTGGCGCTGGCGTTACCGACATGATTGCAGAAGCAGTAGTAGCTCGTAAACTAGAAACAACAGGACACGAAATCTTAAAAGCAATACACCCACACCCAACGATGAGTGAGGCCGTGATGGAAGCGGTAGCAGATGCTTATGGAGAAGTAATTCATTTGTAATAAACAGACCATAGTATATAGACTAATCCGTTTTGTGAAAGCAAGACGGATTTTTTTGTTTAGAAATTAAAATTTTGACGTTTAGTATATTATTTTCCAGAAATTAAATTGAAAAATAACCAACATTTGAATATTAAATAGTTCTTTAGTCGTTAAAATTATTTTTTTGTACGAGGATTAATTGGTAAGTTTGAAT
This sequence comes from uncultured Bacteroidota bacterium, assembly GCA_903888655.1. Lineage (GTDB taxonomy): Bacteria > Bacteroidota > Bacteroidia > Flavobacteriales > Flavobacteriaceae > Flavobacterium. Next base: position 3,338 of record CAISUR010000129.1, read on the forward strand.
GTTGCTAAAAAAAACCATGCAAGTAGAAATAGATATTTTAGAAAATGAAATACTTGAGAATTACCCAAATGTTCTTGATATTCTTTTGCGTGACCATACCACTCAAAAAAATATTTTTTGGTGCACTAATAATTATCAAAAATTAGGAACTTCTTATTGTTTTAACAAAGAAATTTTACCAGAATTAATTACCAGTGATAATGGTAATATTATCATGCCTAGAGTAAAAAAAGATAAAGTTTTACAACAGTCTAGAGTTAGAGATATGGCTGAAGTTTTTACACCGTCTTGGATATGTAATGCTCAAAATAATCTTATAGATAATGCTTGGTTTGGTAAAGAAAACGTATTTAATACTGAGCTAATAAATGCTGACGGCACAAAATACTGGGAGACAAATAATGAAAAAATAATTTTTCCAGAAGGTAAAACTTGGAAGCATTATATAAAAGATACTCGACTTGAAGTATCTTGTGGCGAAGCTCCTTATTTAGCAAGCAGATATGATACAACTACAGGAGAATTTATACCTATTGAAAATAGAATAGGATTATTAGACAGGAAACTTCGAGTTATTAATGAGAATGTAGATTCGACCGGAGAATGGTTGGAAGCGGCACAAACCGCATACAAAAACATTTATGCTTTTGAATGGCAAGGCGATAGTTTACTACTAGCACGTGAAGCCTTACTAATTACTTTTATTGAAAACTATACTGCAAAATTTGGTAAGGAACCTCTATTAAAATCAATTCAATACATTGCATATATCATTTCATGGAATGTTTGGCAAATGGATGGATTAAAAGGTGTTATTCCAGATAGCTGTAATGCAACTATAAAAATTAATGAAAACTTGTTTGGAGAAATAGAAAGCAAAACCTATTTCTGCGAAGGATGTTTAAATAATGATATTAATAAACATAGTGGTATTAAATGTCTAGTAAAAGATTGGAGTAATAAAGACCCAAAAACAGGCAAAAAGGGAAGAATATATTTTTTTATCGACCTTCTAAAAAAATAAAAGTTTATGAAATTTACATCATCGCTTAAACTAAAACTAATTTATGTGTTTCGTATTAATGATACCGCACACATAGGTTGTTTAAAAATTGGTGAAGCAACTGCTGCTGATAATGAACATATTTGGGGACTTGAACCTAATAGCAAGGTTCTAAATGAAGCTGCAAAAAAACGAATTAATCAATATACACAAACTGCTGGTATCAGTTATGATTTGTTATATACAGAAGTAACCATATACACTGAAAAAGGAGTTATAAAATCATTTTCAGATGCAGAAGTACATCAAGTTTTAATTCGTTCAGGAATTAAAAGAAAAATATTTGATAGTAAAAACAAAGCTAATGAATGGTTTGAAACTGACCTTGAAACGGTAAAAAATGCTATAAAAGCAGTAAAAGAAGGAAGGGATTCTTTAAATCAAACGGAAAAATCAATTGAAAAAAATCCTGTTTCATTTAGACCCGAGCAAAAAGAAGCTATTGAGAAAACTATTAAGCAATTTAAGAAAAGTAATGATATGCTTTGGAATGCCAAAATGCGTTTTGGTAAAACCCTATCTGCCTTGCAAGTGGTAAAAGAATTAGATTTTAATAAAACACTTATCTTAACTCACAGACCTGTTGTTAATGAGGGTTGGTTTGAAGATTTTGGAAAAATATTCTACGATAAATCAAATTTTGTTTACGGCTCTAAAGACAAAGGGGATTCTTTTGAATCTCTTGAAAAACAATACAAGAAAAATCAAATCAAATATATCTATTTTGCTTCAATGCAAGATTTGAGAGGTTCAGCTCAAGTAGGCGGGAATTTTGATAAAAATAATGATATTTTTGATACGCAATGGGATTTTGTCATAGTTGATGAGG
>CAISUR010000130.1 GCA_903888655.1 uncultured Bacteroidota bacterium
AAAGATATAAAATTATATTTTTTAATAATACTAAAAGTTGACGCTTTAATTTTTCCATATAAATTAACGAAAAGTATGAACGGCATAAATAAAGTTGCAAAGCAAGAAAAGAACAAGAAAAGAACAAGAAAAAAATATTTTTAATTTTAGTAAATAAATTGATATTCTTCCATGTGTTTTTTAGGAGGGCATGTTTTGTAAAAATTATTGCAAACTTGTATTAGTCTGACAAACGTCAAACTTTATTTTTATCAAACATATTAATTTTTAATAAACCCATTACTTCAATTAAAAAAATAACGGAAAGCATTTTTTGCCAAAAGCGTCAAATTTGATTTTACACAAACTGGTTTGCCTATGTTAATTACATACTAAAATAAAAAAAGCCCTTACATTGCTGTAAAGGCTTTCTAATTAAGCTCCCCCTCTTGGGCTCGAACCAAGGACCCTCTGATTAACAGTCAGATGCTCTAACCAACTGAGCTAAGGAGGAAACTGTATATTGTTATTTTTTTATGAACGTTCTCTTATAACTTTTCCTATAAAACAGTCGATGTTTGTCGGTTAAGCGGTTGCAAATATAGAGTGTTTTTTATTTTTTGCAAACAAAAAAGGATAAATTTTTGTTTTTTTTTATTTCCCAACAATTGCTTTGTAAATATCATTTCCGTTTGCAAATAAAAGCAATGCAATAAGTAAAATAAATCCAACCATTTGTGCACGTTCTAAAAACTTATCGCTTGGTTTTTTTCCTGAAATCATTTCATATAATAAAAAGATTACATGACCTCCATCTAAAGCAGGAATTGGTAACAAATTCATTACTCCCAACATTATTGAAAGCAACGCGGTAATGTTCCAAAAAACATACCAACTCCATGACGTTGGGAATATATTGAATATGGCACCAAAACCACCCACACCTTTATAAGCCCCTGTACTTGGTGTAAAGATTGCTTTCAATTGTTTTCCGTAGCTAGCTAATTCTTCCCAACCTCTGTGCATCCCAACAGGAACAGATTGAAAGAAACCATAATCTTCTTTATTGATTTTATAAAGCCCTAATTTTTCCATATTGTCATAAGGGATTCTAGTAGCAAATGCTAATCCCAATTTGGCGCTGTCGTTTACTTTTAGATTTACTTTTACTTCTTTTTCGTTTCTTAAAACGATTGCTTCAACGGTTTTCCCCTTTACACTCTCTAAAACCGCTGCTGCTTCATCAGCATATTTAATAGAAGTGCCGTTAATGCTTTTAATGATGTCTTTTGTTTTTACAGCCTCTTTGTTTGGTGTTTTATCAACGTAGCCTGAAATGATAAATGGCACACGCAAATCAACTAATGAGCTCTTCTTACCCTTCATTAATTGAGCTATAAAATTGCCTGGAAGCGTAATGGTGGTGTCTTTTTCTTTATGGTTTAAAACTACTTGTTTAGCTAAGAATAGTTGTTTGTTGATCTCATCAAATTTCTCGACTTTAATGCCGTCAATAGAAACTACTTTATCTCCAGTTTTAAATCCTAATTTTTCAATGGTTGGATTGCTAATCCAAATTCCATCTTTTACGTTATCGTTTGCAATGTATTGCTCTCCATAATAAAACGTCATTCCAATATAGATGATGAATGCTAAAACAAAGTTAACCGTAACGCCTCCCAACATAATAATTAGTCGTTGCCAAGCTGGTTTAGAACGAAACTCCCATGGTTGTGGCTCTCCTTTAAGTTGTTCGGTATCCATGCTTTCATCAATCATTCCGGCAATTTTTACATAACCTCCCAGCGGCAACCATCCAATTCCGTACTCGGTCTCGCCAATTTTCTTTTTAAATAATGAAAATTTAACATCAAAAAATAGGTAAAATTTTTCGACTTTAGTTTTGAATAATTTGGAAGGTATAAAATGCCCTAATTCATGAAGAATAATAAGTATCGATAAACTCAATAAAAATTGAGCGAGTTTAATTGCAAATTCCATTTTTATGATTCGGTCTTTTGTTAAAAAAAGCAAAAGTAAGGTTTTAGCCTTACTTTTTACTAATTATATTGTTTATGCTTACTTTTTTATAATTTTTTTATGATACGTTCCTTCTGAAGTTTGGATTTGTATTAAATAAACGCCAGAAGATAGTGATGACGTAACAATATTTGTAGTATTGTTCTCCAAGACGACTTGCCCTAAATTATTATAAAAATAAACTTTTTCAATACTTACATTTGAAGGCAATTGAACATGTAAAACATCAGAAATAGGATTTGGGTATACTTCAATAGCTTTGTCTAATTCATAGCTTTCATTGGTTAAAGTAACAACATTGTTTTTTGAAATTAAATGTACTTCAGGATCAAACTCCACACTCACAATCGGAAAGGAAACCGTTTGAATAAAAACTTCTCCATTTGTTGTGTTGTTTAAAACAATATCTTGTTGTTCGCCATTGGCTCCATGAATTCTTAATGGAACGGGCATTTCAAAATAACTTACAGAAGGATCTGATTGTGTTTGATTAATAGTGAATTTTGCTTGTCCCGCACCCCAATTTTGAGCTGTAATGGTATAGGTCGGATATCCTTGATTATAAATCCAATCATTAAAAAATTCAGTCAAACTACTTCCATAAACACTCTCCATATGACTTTGAAGGTCGGAAGTTACCGCATAACCATAGGCTAAAGCTTGATCTGCAAGATATTCTCTAATGGCTTGAAAAAAAGCAGTATCACCCATTTTAAAACGGAGCATTTCCAATACCATCGCTCCTTTATCATAACTCAATCGATTATCAAAAATTCTATTCTCATCTGTTGCTTCTGCATCGGTAAGATAAACCGCACCATTGGGTTGTGAAGTAATATAATTTACCATATTAGTTTTATCGGATACAAAAGCACTCAAACTATCAAAATTTTCGTAAACCATTGAAGCTACATAGGTCGCAAAACTTTCGTTTAACCAAATATCTTTCCAAGAACCACAAGTTATTTTATCGCCAAACCACTGATGTGCCATTTCGTGAGCTACCAATTGTCTGTCAAATCCAACCATAAAAGAGACGGTTGTGTGTTCCATTCCGCCACCCCAACCAAATTGTGCATGACCATATTTCTCATTATGAAAAGGATATATTTCAAATAAATTAGTGTATAAATTTAATAGTAAAGGCGTTTGGTCTAATTGTGGTTGAACCGTTGCTAAATTTTCTGGAAAAATATAATTAATAACTGGATATTGATTTGGAATCGTTCCCGCTATCTGATTATAGACACTATAATTCGTTACGGCAATGGCTATTAAATAAGCAGGAATTGGGTAGTTGTGATGAAAATGAGTAGTTTTATTTAATCCATTAATCACTTGAGCTTCTGGTTCAACTCCATTGGAAACTGCTATATATTGAGATGGAGCGGTGATATAAACATCAATACTATTGACTTTATCGTTCAAATCTTGCTTACAAGGCCACCAATCTCTCGCACCAAAGGGTTCAGATAATGTCCATAAAATCGGAACATTGTTGTGTGTTGTGGTTACAAAAGAACCAAAACCATTACTTGGTGGCGTACCTGAATAGGTTATTTCAACCGTTGCCGATGTTCCTGTAGGCAGCGTCGTTGGTAATGTAATCACTAATTCGTTATTTCCGTTTTCAACAAAAGAAAGATTTTGATTATTCATTATCACGCTACTTACGGTCAATTCATTTGCTAAATCGAAAGTAACTGTGTTCATATCAGCCAGTGCAGTATAGGTAGTCGTTACCTTTCCGTTAATAGCATATACCGCTGGGTCAACGGTAAACTCTAATTTATGATAAGTAATATCGTAGTTTTGAGTATTGGGATTTACCGTAATATTTATCAACTTGTGAGCTGATTTCTTTTCGATATTTGCTATTTCGTTAATTTTATCTTGTTGTTTTTGGGCAACCGAAAAAGTCAAAGTAAATAGAAAAAGTAAAAGATACATTTTTTTCATAGTAAAAAGCTAATTTTTGCGAATATACTAAATTTTCAAATCGACAACCTTCAAAACAGCTTAATAATACTTGTTAATAGACTACTATTGATGATTTTATAACGAATGACAATCTTTTTTATAATATTCTTTAAATCGAAACCAATTTCTTAAATTTGCAATCTTATAAAATTTACGTCATGTTACAGATAGCTGTTATTAGAGAAAATCAAGAGAAAGTAATTACTGCATTAGCTAAAAAGCATTTAGATGCTGCTACCATTGTAGAGGAAATTTTGCAATTAGATGAAAATCGCAGAAACACGCAAGTAGAACTAGATAATACTCTTTCAGAATCCAATAGGTTATCCAAAGACATTGGTGATTTAATGAAAAACGGTGAAAAAGCAAAAGCTGAAATTCTGAAACTAAAAACGGTTTCGTTAAGAGAACAAGGAAAAGAACTTTCTGAAAAAGTAGAAGCTTTTGCCCATGAACTAACGCAAAAAATGTATTTGTTACCCAATCTTCCTGCTGATATTGTTCCCGAAGGAAAAACTCCCGAAGAAAATTTAAATGTTTTTGAAGAAGGAGAAATCCCAAAATTATTTGAAGGAGCTTTACCTCATTGGGAATTGGTTAAAAAATATGACATCATCGATTTTGAATTAGGTGTTAAAATCACAGGTGCTGGATTTCCAGTATACAAAGGAAAAGGAGCCAAATTGCAACGGGCTTTAATTTCTTATTTTTTAGATAAAAATACCGAAGCTGGCTATCAAGAATACCAAGTTCCTCATTTGGTAAATGAAGCTTCAGGCTATGGCACAGGACAATTGCCTGATAAAGAGGGTCAAATGTATCATGTTGGGTTAGATGATTTATATTTAATACCAACGGCTGAAGTTCCTGTAACCAACATATTTCGCGATGTTATTGTGAACGAAAGTGAATTACCAATCTTATGTACCGGTTATACGCCATGTTTTCGAAGAGAGGCAGGTTCTTATGGCGCACACGTTCGTGGGCTGAATCGTTTGCATCAATTTGATAAAGTAGAAATCGTACGCATCGAACATCCTGATAATTCCTATCAAGCGTTAGACGGAATGGTGGAACACGTAAAAAATATCATGCGCGAATTGAAATTACCGTTTCGAATTTTACGTCTTTGTGGTGGCGATATGAGTTTTGCGTCTGCTTTAACTTATGATTTTGAAGTGTTTTCAACAGCTCAAGACCGATGGTTGGAAATATCATCTGTTTCTAATTTTGAAACGTTTCAAGCCAATCGATTGAAATTGCGTTTTAAAGATAAAGAAGGAAAAAATCAATTGGCTCATACACTAAATGGTAGTTCATTAGCGTTACCAAGAGTAATGGCGGGAATTCTAGAAAACTATCAAACTCCTGAAGGAATTGTAATTCCCGAAGTATTGCGCAAGTATACTGGATTTGATATTATTAACTAAAAGTTAACCTGCCTGCCTGCGGCAGGTCTTTTTTAACATATAACTGTACTAAATTGACACAAAAAGTGTTACTTTAGTACATTATTTTTTAATATAAAAACATGAAAAAGCTTTTTATAACCTTATTGTTTCTAACTTTTTCACTTTTTGTTCAAGGGCAATCCGAACAATTGGCGCAAAATTATTTTGACCGAGGCGAGTTTGAAAAAGCACTCATTAGCTTTGAAGATTTACTCAAAAGTCAACCCAATAATTTTACTTATTTTCAAAAAACGATTGAATGTTATCAGCAATTACAACAGTTTGATAAAGCTGAAAAATCAATTCAAGAGCGTTATGATAAATTTAAACAAGCCAATCTTCTAGTGGAACTCGGATATAATTTTCAATTGCAAAAAAATCAAGAGAAAGCAAAGAAATATTATGATCAAGCCATTGATAAAATTAAAAAGAACGTTAATGAGGTGTATAATATTGCCTTTATTTTTGAAAAGAAATCATTAGTAGATTATGCATTGCAATCCTATCAATTAGCGTTGCAACTGGAACCAAAATTCGATTTCAACTTTCAAATGGCATTGCTTTATGGACAAAAAGGCGATACTGACAAAATGGTAGAGATGTTTTTGGACGAATCATTTAAAGTGCCTCAAAATCTAATCATGATTCAAAATCAATTGTCTCGTTTTATGATGGATGAAGGCGGTACAACTTTTAATGAAACGTTGAAAAAAGCATTGTTAATTCGTATTCAAAAAACGCAAGATATCTTTTGGAATGAATATTTAAGTTGGCTTTATGTACAGCAAAAAGAATACGGGAAAGCCTTTATCCAGCAAAAAGCTATTTACAAAAGAAACCCCGAATCGTTTTCTAATATTGTTAATTTAGGACAATTAGCAATTGAAGAAAATGACGACGAAGCAGCGACAGAGATATTAAGTTTTGTTTTGGAAAATACGAAGGATTTAGATTTACAGATTCAGGCGCATACCTATTTGATGGAAATGAAAATTAAAAAAGCACAACCAAAAGACTATGCCGCAATCAATTTAGAATTAGATAATTTAATTAAAGAATTTGGAGTTAGCCCCTATTCATTATCGTTATTGAAACTGAAAGCGCATTTTGCAACCTTCAATTTGAAAGATGCCGAAACAGGCAAAACGATTTTGAAGAATGTTCTCGAAATGCCACTCAATAGAGATAAAATAGCTGAAGCTAAAATGGAATTGGCAGATATTTTATTGTTTGAAGAAAAATTCAATCAGGCATTAATCTATTATTCACAAATTGAAGCTGACGGAAATAACAGTCCGATTGGACAAGAAGCCAATTTAAAAATTGCTAAAACTAGTTATTATAAAGCCGATTTCAAATGGGCGAATCATCAGTTGGAAGTATTGAAGTCAGCCTCTACACAATTGATTGCCAATGATGCGTTGGATTTATTTCTACTGATTTCAGACAATACGGTTGAAGATTCTACTCAAGTCGCTTTAAAGAAGTTTTCTCGTGCCGATTTTTTACTGTTTCAAGATAAAAAGCCCGATGCCCTCGCAGCATTTCAAGCCATTTTGAAAGAAAACAAAGGAGACGCGATTGAGCCTGTAACGCTCTTAAGAATTGGAAAAATCTATGAAAGCATGGGTGATACAGCTTCGGCTTTAGCTAATTACAAACAGATTTTAGATAACTTTAAAGAATGTATCTATATTGATGAAGCGTTGTTTTATTCAGCAGAAATTTACAATCAAATGAATGATGTAGAACATGCCAAACCGCTTTATGAAGAGCTAATTACCAAACACGAAGACAGTATTTATTATGTCACGGCGCAGAAAAAATACAGGAAGTTGCGCGGAGACAAAGAGATATAAACAATGTTACTTTAATTCATATTGTCACACTGAGCGCAGTCGAAGTGCTTAATAAATAAAAAAAATCAGCAATCAACAATCTTATGATTTTATACAATGTAACCATAAATATTCACGAAAGCGTTCATAATCAATGGATGAATTGGATGCAAACCAAACACATCAACGATGTTTTAGCAACAGGCAAATTTACTTCAGCTAGAATGGTAAAAGTTTTGGTTGAAGAAGAAATGGGTGGGACAACTTATGCCATACAATACACTACTGATAGCAAAGAAACTTTGCAACGTTATTACGATGAAGATGCCCCAAGATTAAGAGAAGAAGGAGCACGCCTTTTTGGAGATAAAATGCTAGCTTTTAGAACCGAACTGGAATTTGTTTCAGAATTTTTTCAGACAAATTAAAACCAAAAACTGCTTTGCGCCTTTGCGTCTTTGCGAGAAAAACTATCGCCTTCGTGGCAATCAACATGGAAAAAGTAAAAGCCAAAAAACACCTCGGACAACATTTCCTTAAAGATGAATCTATCGCTAAAGCAATAGCCGACACGCTGAATCTTGAAGGATATAACGATATACTAGAAATTGGACCAGGAATGGGAGTTTTGACGAAATATTTGTTAGAAAAACCGGTTAATACTTACGTTATTGAAATCGATACCGAATCGGTTACCTATTTGGGAGAGAATTTTCCGAAATTGAACGATAAAATTATTTCTAAAGATTTTTTAAGATACAACATCAATGACACTTTTCAGGGAAAACAATTTGCCATTATTGGAAATTTCCCTTACAACATTTCCACACAAATTGTTTTTAGAGCATTAGAATATCGTAATCAAGTTCCAGAATTTGCAGGTATGTTTCAAAAAGAAGTTGCCGAGCGCATTTGTTCCAAAAAAGGCAGTAAGGTTTATGGGATTTTATCGGTTTTAGCACAGGCTTTTTATGAAGTAGAATATTTGTTTACGGTTGATGAAACGGTTTTTATTCCGCCACCAAAAGTAAAATCGGGCGTAATGCGCATGCGAAGAAAAGAAAATTATACGTTGCCTTGCAATGAAAAAATGCTCTATACCGTGGTGAAAATGGCTTTTCAACAACGCAGAAAAACAATGCGCAATAGCTTAAAATCGCTAAATTTGTCTGATAATTTAAGAGAAGATAGTATCTTTGACCTCCGACCAGAGCAATTAACTGTAGAACAATTCATTGAACTTACCCAAAAAATAGAAGCCCATGCAGTTTAAAATCAGCAAAGAGCTATTAAAACAAATAGAAGAGCTTGTACAGCAAAAAAACGACCATCAATTGGAAGTTTTATTGAACGACTTGCACCATGCTGATATTGCTGAAATTTTAGAAGAATTAGATTTTGACGAAGCAACCTATATTTTTAAGGTTTTAGATAGTGATAAAACTGCCGAGGTTTTACTGGAAATAGACGAAGATTTACGAGAAAAAATCTTAAGCAGATTATCGCCCAAAGAAATTGCCGAAGAGTTAGATGAATTAGATACTAACGATGCTGCCGATATTATTGCGGAACTTTCTAAAGACCGTAAAGAAGAGGTAATTTCGGAACTTCAAGACGTAGAACATGCTAAAGATATTGTTGAGTTACTCCGTTATGACGAAGATACTGCTGGTGGAATTATGCACAAAGAGTTGGTTAAAGTCAATGAAAATTGGAATGTACTGACTTGCGTTAAAGAAATGCGTATTCAAGCCGAAAACATATCTCGAGTTCATTCTATTTATGTAGTAGATGATGATGGAAGATTAAAAGGAAGGTTGTCTTTAAAAGATTTATTGACTACCTCTACTAGAACACCTATTAGTGATGTGTATATCCGAAAATTAAACTTTGTAAAAGTCGATGATGAAGATGTAGAAGTGGCACGAATCATGCAAAAATATGATTTGGAAGCTATTCCTGTAGTTGATGAATTAGGAAGATTAGTAGGTAGAATTACTATTGATGACATTTTAGATGTAATCGAACAAAGAGACACCGAAGACATCCATAAATTTGGAGGTACCGAGGGATTGGATTTATCTTACACGAAAACTACCCTTTTTGAATTAGTACGAAAAAGAGCTACTTGGTTAATCATTCTGTTTTTAGGAGAAATGCTTACTGCTTCAGCCATGGGATATTTTAATGTTGAAATAGAAAAAGCAGTAGTTTTGACTTTGTTTTTACCTTTGATTATATCCAGTGGAGGAAATTCTGGTTCACAAGCGGCATCACTGATTATTCGTGCTATGGCACTGAAAGAATTGCAACTATCTGATTGGTGGTATGTCATGAAAAAAGAAATTTTTTCGGGGTTACTCCTTGGAGCCATTTTAGGAGCCATTGGTTTTATTCGAATTATGATTTGGCAAAAAACAGGTATCTACGATTATGGAGTATATTGGATTTGGATTGCTTTGAGTGTTTCCTTTTCGTTAGTTGCTATCGTGCTGTGGGGAACCCTTTCAGGTTCGCTGATTCCTTTTGTATTGAGAAGAGTGGGTCTCGATCCGGCTACAGCATCAGCTCCTTTTGTCGCCACAATGGTAGATGTTACAGGGTTAATCATATACTTCTCAATTTCAGCAATGTTGTTGACCGGGAAGATTTTGTAGTTTTAAAATGCTTTACTTTTGAAACTTTATAAAATTGGTTATCATAAACAAGATATTTTATGAACTGCAAACCTGCCACTATAAAAATCCTCCACATCGATAGCAATCATCCTTTATTGTGGGAACAGCTAGCACAAGTTGGTTTTCAAAATGAGGAAGATTTTACCTCAACTAAAGAAGAAATCGAAGCTAAAATTCATAATTATAATGGAATAGTCATTCGTTCCCGATTCAAAATTGATAAAACTTTTTTAGATAAAGCAACAAATCTTCAATTCATTGCTCGTGTAGGTGCCGGACTGGAAAGCATCGATTGCGATTATGCTATTGAAAAAGGAGTTCATTTAATTGCAGCACCCGAAGGAAACCGTAATGCTGTCGGCGAACATGCACTCGGAATGTTGCTTTCGCTGATGAACAAGTTAAATCGAGCTGATCGATTGGTTCGAGCAGGGAAATGGCTCCGGGAGGGCAATCGCGGATTTGAATTAGAGCACAAAACCATCGGAATTATTGGTTATGGCAACATGGGGAAATCATTTGCTAAAAAACTTCGTGGGTTTGATGTTGCTGTGTTATGTTATGACATACTAGACAATGTGGGAGATGAAAACGCCAAACAGGTTTCACTTCATGAACTTCAGCAAAAAGCCGATGTTTTGAGTTTGCATATTCCTTGGACTCCAGAGACAGATAAAATGGTAAATGCCGATTTTATTAATGCTTTTGCAAAACCTTTTTGGTTTATCAATACGTCACGTGGTAAAAATGTCGTCACAAACGATTTGGTAACTGGTTTACAATCAGGAAGAATTTTAGGCGCGGGACTGGATGTGTTAGAATATGAAAAATTATCTTTCGAAAATCTTTTTGTGTCATCCCGAGCATATCATCCCGAGCGAAGTCGAGGGACGAGGGACGAAAAACCTGCCGCTTTTCAATATCTATTAAATGCCGAGAATGTTTTATTAACACCACACATTGCTGGATGGACTTATGAAAGTCACGAAAAATTGGCCCAAATTATTGTAGATAAAATCGTTGATTTTTATAAAAAATAAAATTATCAGCAACTTTATTAATAAATAATCGACTAATAAGTATTTTTTTATATTTTAGACCATTCAAAACAAAAACTAATATAACCAAAAACAAAATTTTATGGATGCAGCAAAAGTCGATATGTTTATGATGATGAACTCAAAATATTTTGAGAGCTATCATTTAGTGTCAATCAGAGAAAGATTAGAAAATCTTGATGAATCTAAATCGAATTTAATTCACAGTATGCAATTTAAAGATCCAACAACAGCATTGATTATTTCAATTTTTGGAGGAAATTTAGGAATAGACCGATTCTATATTGGAGACACTGGAATGGGAATTGGTAAATTACTAACCTGTGGTGGTTTGTATATTTGGACTATTGTAGATTGGTTCTTAATTATGGGTGCTACTCGTGAAAAAAACATGCAAATTTTTCAAAATTCGCTATACTAATTAATGTCTAAAAACAAGTTATATTCTATTGCATTATTGGCTTGTCTACTGGGTTTAGTTTATCTTTTTTATAGCTTACATTTTTCCGAAAGCACTCATTTTAAGTTATGTATTTTCAAAGATTTAACAGGTTATCCCTGTCCTTCTTGTGGTACAACTCGAGCCATTCACTTATTTTTAAAAGGTAGTATTTTGGCATCATTTTTAATGAATCCTTTCGGAATACTTGTTGCTACAATTATGATTGTTATTCCAATTTGGATACTGTATGATTTAGTTACTAAAAAAGAAACATTTTTAATCAATTACAAAAAAACAGAACATATCATAAATAGAAAATGGATTGCTTTTTTATTGATTGTTTTAGTCGTTCTCAATTGGATTTGGAATATTAAAAAAGGATTATGATACAAGAATTAGCTTTTGCTTACAAACCTTCAGAACATGAAGCTGAAAGAGCTTCCAATAGTTATTTAATGTCTCTTGTGGCTCTTGTTGCAGGATTACCCTTGCCGATTATAAATTTAATTGCAACCTTCTTTTTCTATATTGCGAATAGAAAAGGAACATATTTTGTTCGCTGGCATTGCATCCAAGCACTGCTCTCTCAAGCAACTTTACTCTGCATGAACAGTTGTGGATTTTGGTGGACCATTTCAATTGTTTTTGGAGATGAACATGCAAGCAATCGTTATTTTGCCTACATGATTACTGCCTTTTGTTTTAATCTTTTAGAATTTATTACCACCATTTATAGCGCGGTGCAAACGCGAAAAGGGAAACATGTAGAACAATGGTTTTTTGGAAATTTGACTAACCTAATATGCCGACCAAATGATAAATAAAACAATTTTTCAAGGATTAATAATTGCTATTGCATTTTTTGGGATTTGGTTGGGATTATCGCGTATCGATTTTGTCAAATTTCTAGAAATTAAAAAACATACGGCTTCTACAGAGCATAAAATTGGCGATATTATTTGGAATCAAATCCACGATTCAGAAAAAGTAATCACCAATGATTCTATTGTAAAAACATTAGATAAATTAATTGAACCTATTTGCAAAGCCAATCATATTGAACGTGATTCCTTGAAAATTCATATTATACAAAAAGACGAAATCAATGCCTTCGCTTTGCCTAATAATCATTTAGTAGTTTACACAGGGCTGATGAAGGATTGTCAAAAGCAAGAAGCCTTACAAGGAGTTTTGGGACATGAAATTGCCCATATTGAAAACAATCACGTAATGAAAAAACTATCTAAAGAAGTCGGTTTATCAGTACTACTAACTGCAACCGCTGGAGATAAAGGAGGTGCTATTCTTAAAAAGATATTTAAGACCTTATCTTCAACAGCTTATGATAGAACGCTTGAAAAAGATGCGGATATGCAAAGCGTAAAATACTTATTAAAAGCCGATATTAACCCCGAACCAATGGCAGATTTTATGTATGTTATGGCTCAAGAACAAAAAACTCCTCAAGCATTGTCGTGGATTTCTACGCATCCTGAATGTGAAGAACGAGCTAAATACATACTAGATTATTTAAAAGGGAAAAAGCTTAAAAAAAAACAAACTTTAACCCAAAAAGAATGGGAAAACTATAAAAGACAAATTAAAAGTACTATAGTCAAAGAGTAATTGTAATCCAAAGTCAACAAATTTATTTCGATAATTTTATGATTCTCTATTTGAAAAACTATTTAGTGTAAGAAATAAGTAAAATTGACATTCAATACTCATAATTTTTATACTTTTGGCGGATAGAAAAATTAACAACTTAAAAATGAAAAAAATCATAGTATGTGTTGCAATGGCGGTTGCAATGGTTTCTTGTAACAAAACCACCGAAGCTAAAAATTTTAAAACTGCTTATATTGATACTAATAAATTATTAGAACAATCTACAGAAGCAAAAGATATTAAAGCAAAATATGAAGCTATTGCTGATGAAAAAGGAGGCAAATTGAAAACCGAAGTCGAAAAGTTAGACGCAGAGAAAAAAGGGTTTCAGGCGAATGCTCAAAAAAATGGTCAAGCTTGGGCGCAACAAAAATATGGTGAATTGCAACAAAGAGAGCAACAATTACAGTATGCTCAACAATCCATTGCTCAAGATATTCAAGGAAAGCATGGTGTAGAAATGGATTCGGTTGTTTCTAAATACAGAAAGATTTTTAAACAATATGGTAAAGATAAAGGCTATGATTATATTTATGGAACTGGTGAAGCAGCCACTGTTTTATATGCAAAAGATTCGTATGATATTACCAAAGAAATTATCAAATTGGTAAATGATAAATATAAATCGGGCGACAAAAAAGAAGAAAAACCAGCAACCAAAAAAGAAGAAAAGAAAAAATAATCTGTTTCAATCTTTTGACATTATCAAATTCCAAACTCCAATAGTTTATACTTTCGGAATTTGGAATTTTTTTATGGGTTTTCTTTTATATTGATTTACAAACTTTTATATTTGCTTTTTAAATTATACGCCCATGGAAACACTATCAGCCGAAGCAAACTATGTATTGCAATTTATCAATCAAACCAATAAGTCAATTTTTCTCACTGGAAAAGCCGGAACCGGAAAGACTACACTTCTCAAAGAAATAATTAAAACAACTCACAAAAATTGTGTTGTTGTTGCTCCAACTGGAATTGCAGCTTTAAATGCTGGCGGCGTCACTATTCATTCCTTATTTCAACTTCCTTTTGGCGGATTCATCCCTGCAAATAATGTAGCACAACAATTTTCAGAATCTTTAAAATTTGAAACCAAAGACACGCTTCGACGTCATTTTAAAATGAGTGCAATAAAGCGTAAAGTGATTCAAAACATGGAGTTGCTAGTTATTGATGAAGTCAGTATGTTGCGCTCCGATTTGATGGATGCCATTGATTTTATGCTGCAAAGTGTCCGAAAAAAAAGGATCGCTTTTGGAGGAGTTCAAGTCCTTTTTATTGGCGATTTACTACAACTTCCACCTGTAATTCGAGAAGAAGAATGGCGTACTTTACGTCAATATTACAAAGGAAAATTCTTTTTTCATTCGCATGTAATTCAACAAAATCCGCCGTTGTATATTGAATTATCAAAGATATTTAGACAATCTGACGAAACGTTTATCGACTTACTTAACAATTTAAGAAACAACAAGATAACTAATGAAAACATTGTCTTTCTGAATAAATATGTACAACCTAATTTTGATTTGAAAGCCAATAATGGATACATTACTTTAACGACCCACAACACCAAAGCAGATGCAATCAACTCACAATCCATCAATGATTTAAAGGGAAATTCCGTTAATTATAAAGCTGTTATTACAGGAGATTTTCCAGATAAAATTTATCCACTCGAAGAAACTCTAGAGTTGAAAGTTGGAGCTCAAATTATGTTTATAAAAAACGATTTGTCTTTTGAAAAAAATTATTTTAACGGAAAAATGGGAATCGTAAAATCGATTTCTAAAGAAGAAATTTGGGTTCACTTTCCCGAAGAAAATAAAACGATTGAAGTTGAAAAATACGAATGGCAAAACATTCGCTATTATGTAAATGAAAATACTAAAGAAATTGAAGAAGAAGTTCTCGGAACTTTTGTGCATTATCCAATAAAATTAGCTTGGGCAATTACGGTTCATAAAAGTCAAGGATTAACTTTTGATAAAGCAGCACTTGATGTTTCGCAAGTTTTCGTTCCAGGACAAGCCTACGTGGCATTATCGCGATTACGTTCGTTAGACGGCCTAATTTTGCTTTCTCCGCTTCAAATGAATGGCATTTCCAATGATGATGATGTTATGGAATATGCTTCCAACAAAGCTTCAACCGAAAAGTTAGAAAATGAACTAAAAAATGAAACTAAAAATTTCATTCATAACTATTTGACGAATAGTTTTAATTGGATTGAATTGGCTCAAGAATGGCGCAATCACAAATTCAGTTATTTAGACAGTGATAAATCTATAAAATCGAAGCACAGCAATTGGGCAACGCAACAACTAGAACTGTGCGAAACATTGCTAGATCCTGCCGGAAAATTTATATCGCAATTGAATAAATTGTTTTCAACAGAAGTCACCGATTATCATTTCATTAACGATAGAATTCAATCGGCTTATATTTATTTCTTCGATAAATTAGACCAATTAGAATATGAAATTTTATACAAAATTGAAGAAGTAAAAAGAATCAAATTGGTAAAACAATTCTATGATGAATTAATAGTTTTAGAAGATTTGCAGACCAAAGCGGTGATGCAATTGATGAAAGCAAAACTGTTAATGGAAACAATTATGGCGCGGAAAACCATTAGTAAAGAAAGTTTAAATTCCTCCGAAATTAAGAATTACAAAATCAATAAAATAGAACGAGTTATTGAAGATTTCAAGCGTAATAATCGAAACTTAATTGAAGACCAAGAAGATTTAAGTTACTACGAACCAAAGAAAAGCAAGTCAGAAAAAACACCAAAAAAAACAACTACTCAAATCACGTATGAACTTTGGATTGAGAAACATTCAATCGAAGAAATCGCTAATTTGAGAAAGTTAACGGTTGGAACAATTCTCAGTCATTTCACAAAACTAATTCAAGATAAAGCAGTTAGTATAAACGATATTATGCCCGAAGATAAAATTGACATTTTGAACAAAGCATTTTACGGATACAAAGAGGAATCATTAGCACCACTGAAAGAACAAGTAGGCGATGCTTTTTCTTGGGACGAATTACGTATGTTTAAGGCGAGTTTGAATGTTTAAGGATTTTTGTACATAACTTTTATAAATTTGTTTAAAATCATTATAAGCTAGACAAATGTATTGAGCTTCAAAAGTTTAGCTTTTACCTAGTTCAAACAATATTAAATAATCCATTAAAAATATAATACCTATTTAAAATTATGAAAAAAATTATTTTTTTATTTCTTCTTTTTACTAAAGTTACTTTTGCTCAAGAAACGAAAAACAAAATTGTATATTTAGATTCTTTATTTTATGAAACGAATCCTAATAAAACCCAAGTAGATTCTTCGAGTATTAAAATCACTCAGGAAAAATACAAATATTACAGAATTATAAAAGATTATTATGTTAATAAGGATGAATATCTTTTTAATCAATACTATAGTTCAGACAAAATAGAAAGCGAAGGCATTTCAACTAACAAAGACTATTTTATTAAAAAAGGCGAAGTTGTTTCGTATTATGAAAATGGACATTTGAAATCTAAAATAAATTATATTGATAATCATCAATCTG
>CAISUR010000131.1 GCA_903888655.1 uncultured Bacteroidota bacterium
GCAAAATTACAATCATTACCCTTCATATACAAGTAAACAAATGTTACAAATCGAGAAAAAAAAATGTTTTATTGAATTAGGTAAATTTTTAAGTCAATTTTCATTAGAAAACAACATCAAGAATAGTGCTGTTTTGAATAACGATTTGTTTTTTGAAGATTTCAAACAACTCATAATATTATCGCAATCACACAATGGATGGTTTACTGAAGAGCAAGTTTATCATTCAGCACAATCTTGGGCAAAAGCATTGAAAGAAGAGAACATAAATCTATGGCTTTCAAAATATGATTTTTCAAAAGTTACTACTAAAACCGTTGGATTAATTTTAGCTGGAAACATTCCGCTTGTTGGTTTTCACGATTTTTTATCAGTTCTCATTTCTGGACATAAAGTTTTAATTAAAACATCTTCTAACGATCAATTTTTGATTAAATTCTTAGCAAAATATTTAATTTCAATAAATCCAGAAATTGAAAATTATATCACGTTTACCGATGGAAAATTAGAACATTTTGACGCCATAATTGCCACAGGAAGTAACAATACCGCTCGATATTTCGAATATTATTTTAAAGATCAACCAAGTATTATTCGTAAAAATAGGAATTCGGTTGCCGTTTTAAATGGTTCAGAAACTCACGAAGATTTGGAACAAATGGGTGAAGACATTTTCAGGTATTTCGGATTAGGTTGCCGCAATGTATCGAAATTATTTGTTCCAAAAGACTACGATTTTCAGCCCTTTTTTAAAGCTATTTTTAAGTATGGTGATGTAATTCATTATGAAAAATATGCCAATAATTATGATTACAACAAAGCCGTTTTCTTAATGAGTAATTTCAAATTATTGGATAACGAATTCCTAACTCTAAAAGAAGATTCAAGCTACGCCTCTCCTATTTCTTCGGTTTTCTACGAATATTACGATAGTCTTGATGCAATAAAAAAACAATTGGAAAATGATGCCGAACAAATTCAGTGCATCATTTCTAAAAATTTAATTGAGAAAAGCATCCCATTTGGAAAAACCCAACAACCCGAACTTTGGGATTATGCCGATAACGTTGATACTATAGCATTTCTATTGCAAATTTGATTGAATCATTCGCAACTATTATTATAAACTATTACGTTTTCGTTAATAACATCGCTTTATTGTAGCCGAATTCAAATCGCTTTTTCCCTACCTATTTCCGAAATTTGCAGCTGTAAAATTTGGAAAATCATCATGAAAAAACACAACTACAGCGCCGGACCTTGTATTTTACCGCAAGAAGTATTCGAAAAATCAGCTCAAGCGATTTTAAATTTTAATAATTCGGATTTATCTATTCTAGAAATATCGCATAGAAGTAAAGACTTTGTTGCCGTTATGGACGAAGCTCGTGCTCTAGTTTTAGAACTTTTAGGATTAGAAGGGAAAGGTTATCAAGCTTTATTTTTAGCCGGTGGTGCAAGCTTAGAGTTTTTAATGGTTCCGTATAATTTAATGAAAATTGACGGAAAAGCGGCCTATCTTGACACCGGAACTTGGGCCAACAACGCCATAAAAGAAGCCAAATCTTTTGGAGAAACTATGGTAGTAGCGTCTTCGAAAGAACAAAATTACAATCACATTCCAAAAGATTATACTATTCCGGCAGATGCTTCATATTTTCATTGCACTAGCAACAACACCATATTTGGAACCCAAATAAAATCATTTCCAAACACCAATATTCCTGTGGTGTGCGATATGAGTTCGGATATTTTCTCAAGAACTTTGGATTTCTCAAAATTTGATTTAATCTATGCTGGAGCTCAAAAAAACATGGGACCCGCTGGAACTACCTTAGTTGTCGTTAAAGAAGAAATTCTAGGAAAATCAGGTAGAAACATTCCTAGTATGTTGGATTATGAAAAACACATCAAATCAGAAAGCATGTACAATACGCCACCAGTTTTTCCAGTTTATGCCTCATTGTTAACTTTACAATGGTTGAAAAATTTGGGTGGAATTACAGCTATTGAAAAAATCAACGAAGCCAAAGCTACTTTACTATACAATGAAATTGATAGAAACCCTTTATTCAAAGGAACTGCTGCCGTTGAAGATAGAAGTACCATGAATGCAACCTTTTTACTAAACGATGAAAGCCATGCTCCTATTTTTGATAAAATGTGGAAAGAAGCCGGAATTTCTGGTTTACCAGGTCATCGTTCAGTGGGCGGTTACCGAGCCTCAATGTATAATGCGTTGCCGCTAGAAAGCGTACAAGTTTTGGTAGATGTGATGCAAACATTGGAGAAAAACATTTGATTTTTTCACTATCTTTGAAGTCTAAAAATAATGAATGATGAAATACAACATATCATTTCAAGAGAGAGCCAAACTGGGCAAGGAATTGTTATCAAAACAATTACCGATTACCTTGCAGGATGCCAAGAAACAAGTGGAATGGTTAAAAGAGATAAGCTCTTCAAAACTAAAGAAACAAAGAACCTAATTGGTTTTATTGAAAACGAAAAAATTTGGTATTCTTCAATAAATATTGATGATTTCATTGCTGAAGGTGCCGAACAAAAGGTTTTTATAAAAAACAACCAAAGTGTTTTAAAACTAAACGACTCCATTTATTACCTTTCTTGGATAGATTATTTTCAAAACTTACTACTTCACAATTATTTTTTTCCTGATACTTTTTACACATTTTTAGGTTTTTATCAACTTGAAGATACTCTTTATGCTGTTGTAGAACAACCTTTTGTAAAAGCAACCGAAAAAACAGATTTAGATTTAGTAAAACTATTTTTGACAAATAACGGATTTAACAACACAAGAAATAATGATTATTTCAATCCTGAATTAGGATTAATTTTGGAAGATTTACACGATGAAAATGTGCTTACTCAAAATGGAATGCTTTATTTTATTGATACCGTATTTTATATTGTAAATTAATAATGAATTTCAAAGAGTATTATATATGAGAAAGTGATGTAGTGCGTTTACAACTATTACAAGCAACTAATTTTGAAAAAATGAAAACGAACGTGTAGGCCTTTAGAGCAGATAGTGCAAACCATAGAAGCATTACTATTGGTTGCATTTAAGAAGGCATTTTAAGAAGTTTAGATACGATGCCATTGGAAAAAGAATAGATGCTATTGTATTAAAATGAATGGTTTGATAATGTCAAGCAGAATTTAAAAAATAGAATATAAATTATAGATGAGATTAAATTTTTAAACTCATAAACCTTTAAACTCGTAAACTCAAATTATGAAAGTATTAGCTAACGATGGTATCTCTAAAAACGGAATCACAGCTTTAGAAAAAGGCGGTTTTGAAGTAATCACTACAAAAGTTGCTCAAGAACAAGTTGCCAATTTTATAAATACAAATGACGTTTCGGTACTTCTTGTTAGAAGTGCCACCAAAGTGCGTCAAGACATTATCGATGCTTGTCCAGGTCTAAAAGTAATTGGCCGTGGCGGTGTTGGGATGGACAATATTGATGTAGCATACGCTCGTGAAAAAGGGAAACATGTCATCAATACTCCGGCTTCTTCCTCTGAAAGCGTGGCCGAATTGGTTTTTGCACACTTATTCACAGGAGTGCGATTCTTATACGATTCCAACAGAAATATGCCTCTTGAAGGTGATACCAACTTTGAAGGTTTGAAAAAAGCGTATGCCAATGGTATTGAACTTCGTAGAAAAACGTTAGGGATTATTGGTTTTGGAAGAATTGGACAAGCAGTAGCAAAAATGGCTCTTGGGCTTGGTATGAAAGTGATTGCAGCTGATAAATTTGTAAGCAATGCTGAAATAAGAGTTGATTTTTACACGGGACAATTCATCAATGTAAATATCGTTACTGAACCTTTAGAAGATTTGTTTAAGCACGCTGATTTCATTACGTTGCATGTGCCAGCACAAGAAGGTTACGTAATTGGCAAAGATGAATTTAATCAACTAAAAGATGGTGTTGGAATTGTAAATTGCGCCCGAGGTGGCGTAATTGATGAGGTAGCATTGATTGAAGCATTAGATTCCAACAAAGTAGCTTTTGCAGGTTTGGATGTTTTTGAAAACGAACCTACGCCAGAAATTCAAATTTTAATGCACCCAAAAATTTCGTTAACACCACATATTGGTGCTGCTACATTAGAAGCACAAGACCGAATTGGAACCGAACTCGCCGAACAAATCATCGGAATTTTAAAGAAATAGTTTAAATCTAATATATTTTCAATAGAACCATCACTTGTTAGTGGTGGTTTTTTTATGGATAAATGTGAGATTAATGTAATTTTAAATGGCTGCTTTGTAACATATTTTTTGGCACTTTTTCTGAACTTTGATGTTGCTACTATAAATAATAACATCAATTGTAAAACCATGAAAACAATAAAAAAACTAGGCATTTGGATGGATCATTCAAATGCACATCTCATCGAATTTTCGTCTGAAATAAAAGAAACCAAAACCATTACATCCGATTTTACTTTTCAAGATCGAGAAGAAACGTTGCAACGCAGCGAAAGTGAAATGCACAACAAAGAACAACACAAACAAACTACTTTTTACAAAAGTTTGGCTTCAGTAATCGAAAACTTTGATGAAGTTCTTTTATTTGGACCAACAGATGCTAAAGTAGAATTATACAATTTCATAAAGGAACATCATAAATACGATAAAATAAAAATTGAAGTCAAAAATGCGGATAAAATGACTGATGCTGAACAACATCATTTTGTTAAAGATTATTTCAAACGATTTGAATTCAAAATGTAATTCAATTATAAAAATGATATTATGAAAGACATTCAAAAAAAAATAGTTGCTAATGCTCCGGAAAAAGCCAACGAACAATTAGACAACTTTCCAGGTTATCCACAATATCCCGAAAATGAAGATATTTATAACAAATTTGATAAGGAATTTGATATTGACCCGGAAGATATTTCTAAAAAGAAAAATATCATCCAAATTGACAACACTTCTGATTTGAACGAAAAAGATTTTGAAGACGATCAAACGGGAGAAGATTTAGATGTTCCCGGCTCAGATTTGGATGAAGAAGAGGGAACTAGCGGCAATGAAGACGAAGAAAATAATTACTACAGTTTAGGTGGCGACGATCATAACGATTTGGACGAAGATAAAATTTAAAGCCATGAAAAAAATATTTTTTGGGCTAATAATGGCAATCGTTGGAATAAATTATTCCATGGCACAAACATTCGATTTTAGAATTTTTAGTTGGGGAAATCCAATTGAGAAGGTGAAATCTGAAGAAAAAGCAAAATTCTTTTCTTCAAAAAATGATGATGAATTGATATTTGATGATAAACTTGGAGGTACTAAATTTAAGGTACTCTATATTTTTAACGAAAATAACAAACTAATTAGTGGTATCTATATTTTTTCAAAAGAATATAGTAATCCTGAACTTTATTATCAAGATTATAGCGTGTTTTTGAAATTACTAACAGAAAAATACGGAAAACCTACCAAGGAAAAAGAAACTTGGAATAATACGGATGCTATATATGACAAAGCCAACAAAAAGCAAGCCATTGCAGATAAAAATCTAAATCTCTATGCAGTTTGGGATACCAAAAGAACTACTATAAAAATTACCTTGATTAGCATAGGAAATACTATTCCGAGTATTCAAATTCATTATACCGCTACTTCATTGGATGAATTGCAAAACCAAATTGATTTAAAAGATGCTCTGAATAAATTGTAGAACTAATGAAATACTTATATGTATGGTGTTGCTGTACTATTTTTGCCTCTTTTTCTGCTAAAGCTCAAATTGTTGATACCTCAAAAAGATGGTCCATACAAACTTGTTTTCAATATGCGATAGAGAATAATATTGACATCAATACTGCCAAACTAAATGAACTTTCTTCTATTCAAGATGCCAATCTTGCTAAAGGAAGTAGAATTCCGAATTTGTATGGAACGCTGAATAATAATTTTACAAATGGGAAAACAGACGTTTCTGGGACTGGTAATTATGAAAATCAACTGGTTTCTAGTGGAAATTATTCGCTGAATTCTGCTTTGGTTTTGTGGAACGGAAATTACATCAATACCAATATTCATCAAAAGAATTTAGTTTCAAAAACCTATTCGCTTTTGGTAGAGCAATCCAAAAACAATCTTGTTTTGCTAATCACACAAAGCTATTTATCTATTTTATTAGCCAAAGAAAATCTAAAATATATTACTGATTTGGTCACTACATCCCAAAGTAGATTGAAGCAAGGACAACAGTTATATGACGCTGGAAGTACGGCAAAAATCAGCGTTCTGCAACTTCAAGCTCAATTGGCATCGGATGAATATCTAAAAATACAAACCGAAAATACCATTAGACAAAATATTCTAGCCCTGAAACAAATTCTCCAACTGCCAACATCTATTTCATTTGATATTGAGACTCCAAATAATTTAGAAGTCATCGTTTTAGCCACATCCCTTGAAACGGTTCAAAACAATGCCAACCAAAATTTTCCTGAAATTAAAATTGGTGAAATGAATACAGAAATCTCCAATCTGAATATTACCAAAGCCAAAGCGAGTTTTTTACCAACATTGACTGCCAATGCTGGGATTGGAACAAGTAATAACTGGATCTTAAATCATTCAAATTACACTTCATCCAATTATTATACTCAAACTGGTAATAATTTTTACCAACAAATTGGACTTACTTTATCCATTCCAATTCTCACCAATCAGATTAATAAAACAAATTTAGAAAAGTCAAGAATTAGTTTTAAGCAATCGGATTTTAACTTGAGAAACACCAAGCTAATTTTAGCACAGCAAGTAGAATTAGCATATCTCAATGCTACGAATGCGCAAGAAGCCTATCAGTCGGCAAACCAACAATTAATTTCAGTTACAGAAAGTTATAGAATTCTAAACGAAGAATTCAAACTTGGTGGCATTAATGCTTTCGATTTATTGCAACAAAAAAACCAGTATTTACAAGCCATACAAGCATTCACACAATCAAAATATACTGCGATTTTGCAGCAAAAAATCTACAATTTCTATAACGGAACAAAAATTCAATTGTAAATGACACCTCCCATCGAAAAAAGTAAAAATACGTCCTTAAAAAAATGGATCATCGTTTCAATTGCAGTTGTAGCAATTGGTGGAGGCATTTTTTATTACTTCAATCACAAAAAAATAGCTTTAGAAACATTTGAAACAACCAAAGCACATTATGGTTATATATCGAAAAGTATCACAGCTACTGGAACCATTCAACCAGTAGATACTGTTGCGGTGGGATCTCAAGTTTCGGGAGTTATCAAAAAAATATTTGTCGATTTTAATACCGTTGTAAAAAAAGGACAACTTATCGCAACTATTGATCCGACGATAATTTTAGCTCAAAAACAACAATCAATTGCCAATCTTGCCAATTCAGAAAGCAATTTGAAATTTCAGCAAAGTACACACGAACGCCAAAATAAATTATTCCTTTTGGGCGCCATAAGCAAAGCCGATTATCAAATTGCACAAAATAGCTTTAATATAGCCAAAGCAGCTGTGGACAATGCCAAAGCACAATTAAAAATAACTACTCAAAATTTAATTTATACCAATATTTATTCGCCAATTAATGGAATGATTCTCAACAAAAATGTAAGCGAAGGACAAACCATTGCTGCTAGTTTCAATGCTCCTACCCTGTTCATTATCGCCAAAGATTTGACTAAAATGCAAGTGCGAGCTGCAGTTGATGAAGCGGATATTGGTGAAGTAAAATCGGGTCAAAATGTGAGCTTCACGGTTGATGCTTTTCCGAATGAAATATTCAAAGGAAGTGTGC
>CAISUR010000132.1 GCA_903888655.1 uncultured Bacteroidota bacterium
TTTGGAAGGAAAATCTATTGAATATATTCTAAAAAATTTGGATATGACTAAAGCGGCCGTTAGAAATAATGGCGGTGGATTTTTTAACCATAATTTGTTTTGGACCGTAATGTCTCCAAACGGCGGTGGATTACCAACAGGTGATTTATTAGCAGCTATTGAAAAAGATTTGGGTTCGTTTGAAGCATTCAAAGCGGCTTTTGCCAAAGCGGGTGCTACTCAATTTGGTTCGGGTTGGGCTTGGCTTTGTGTGAAAGACGGAAAACTAGAAGTTTGTGGAACTCCAAACCAAGACAATACGCTTATGCCGGGTGTTGGTTGTGGCGGAACTCCAATTCTTGGAATGGATGTTTGGGAACATGCTTACTACTTGCATTACCAAAACCGTCGTCCCGATTATATTGAGGCTTTCTTTAGCGTAATTAATTGGAATGAAGTAGCGAGAAGATATGCTGAAGCAAAATAATGTAAGCTAACTTATTGAAACCATCAAAATTAATTACAAATTTGTCCAAACTTTTGGGCTCATTCTAATTACTTTTGATGGTTTTTAATTTATTAACACATTCAATTTTTAACATACTGCCTATTAGCAAATTTGTAACTTTACAAAATGTATGCTTTAGTAGATTGTAATAATTTTTATGCTTCGTGTGAACGCGTTTTTCAACCTCATTTGATTGGAAAACCAATTGTTATTTTATCCAATAATGATGGATGTATCATTTCTAGAAGTTATGAGGCAAAAGATTTGGGCATTGCAATGGGTGCTCCCGAATTTAAAGTTAGACAAGAATTAAAGGAAAAAAATGTGTATGTATTCTCTTCTAATTATGCTTTGTATGGCGATTTGAGCAGTCGTGTGATGAAGATTTTAGAACGTTTTACACCCAACGTTGAAGTTTATAGCATAGACGAGGCATTTCTTAATTTTGACGGAATGACGATTGCTGATTACCAAGACTATGGAATTCAAATGAAGAATAGAGTTCAAAAGTGGTTAAGTATACCGATTTGTGTAGGATTTGCCCCAACAAAAGCACTATCTAAAGTCGCTAATAAAATTGCCAAGAAATATCAAGAAAGAACGCAAGGCTCGTATGTTATTGACTCCGATGAAAAACGAATAAAGGCTTTGAAATGGACCAAAATTGAAGATGTTTGGGGCATAGGGCGCCGTTTGACTAAAAAAATGCAAGCAAAAAATATTTTGACAGCTTACGATTTTATTAAACCCGAAAACGAAGCATTTATTAAAAAAGAAATGGGAGTTATTGGCATTCGACTAAAAATGGAATTAGAAGGCAAATCCGTTTTAGATTTAGAACCCATTCAGGAACAAAAAAAAAGTATTGCTATAACGAGAAGTTTCCCAAAACAGATATCAGAATTTGACGATTTGAGAGAGCGAGTTGCTACTTTTGCATCAGTTTGTGCTGAAAAACTACGAAAACAAAATTCTTGTTGTCATACAATTATTGTCATGTTAGTTATAGATAAGCACAAATACAGCTCTCAAAAATATTATTTTAATAAGGCTATTACACTACCTTACGCAACAAATTCGACGTTAACAATTTCAGCCGCTGCAATTTCTTTATTGAAAGAATTGCATGTTGGAAATGAAAATATAAAATTTAAAAAAGCAGGAGTTATCGTCACTGAATTAACAGAGGAAAATAAAAAACAATTTCAATTATTTGAAGAAGAAAATCCAAAGCATTTAGCCTTAATGAAAACTGTGGATTACTTGAACTCAAAAATTGGCGACCGAAAAGTTAAACTAGGAACACAGAATTTGAGTCTAACTTGGAATATGAATCAAAATCACTTATCTCGAAAATACACTACAAAATTCAACGAAATTCTAGAAATAAGATGTCAGTAAAAAAAGAAGAGTCCTTAACTTTTTATTATCCAGATTTTGAAAGTAACATCAGAATACCATTCATAAAAGAAGGGATTTCTGCTGGATTTCCTTCTCCTGCAGTCGATTTTAAAGAAGATGATATTGATTTGAATAAAGAACTATGTAAAAATCCTTTAGCTACATTCTATATAAAAGTCAATGGAAACTCAATGATTGATGCAGGAATCAATGACAAAGATATACTAATAGTTGATCGAAGTCTGGAACCTCAAGATAACAAAATTGCTGTTTGTTTAATTGACGGAGAATTCACCGTTAAAAGACTGAAAATAGATAAAAACGGTATATTTTTAATGCCTGAAAATAAAGAATTTCAACCAATTAAAGTAACAGTAGAAAATGAATTAGTTATTTGGGGTATTGTTACTTATGTAATTAAAAAGATATAAAAAAACCTCTCTAAAAAGAGAGGTTAAGTACCCGGAGCCGGAGTCGAACCGGCACGGTTTCCCACAGGTGTTTGAGACCAGCGCGTCTACCAATTCCGCCATCCGGGCTTAGCAGACGAAGAAATAATTACTTATCTCTACGCAATAGAAAAAACATAACAGTCTTTTCTTTTAACACGATGCAAATGTAAATAATTTTTATTCATCTTTTCAAGAAAATAGTTAAAAATATCCTTTCAGAGTCCGATTTTATTTCTAAATTTGCACCTCGTTAACACGAACACAACTAACTAACTACATCCGAGGCATTTATATTCATTTGAATTTATTCAAAAAAATAAAACCAAATAAGTATCCGTACCTTGGAATAAAAACAACACACAATGTCACATCAAGAACCAGAAGCAAAAATTTTTGCTTGTTCCCAAAGTGTCCACTTAGCCGAACAAATAGCTAAAAACTATGGCGTTCCGCTGGGTAAAGTTACGTTCTCTAAATATAGTGATGGTGAATTCCAGCCTTCGTTTGAAGAATCAATTCGAGGATTACGCGTTTTTATTGTTTGCTCTACATTTCCGAGTGCCGACAATTTAATGGAACTATTGTTAATGATTGATGCCGCTAAAAGAGCATCAGCCCGACACATAACTCCAGTAATTCCTTACTTTGGATGGGCAAGACAAGACCGAAAAGACAAACCAAGAGTGCCGATTGGAGCAAAATTAGTTGCAAAACTATTAGAAGCCGCAGGTGCAACTCGAATCATGACCATGGATTTACATGCTGATCAGATTCAAGGGTTTTTCGAAAAGCCGGTTGACCACTTGTTTGCTTCTACTATCTTTTTACCGTATGTGAAAAGTTTAAATTTAGAAAATTTAACCATCGCATCGCCCGATATGGGAGGTTCAAAAAGAGCGTACGCCTATTCTAAATTTTTAGAATCAGACGTAGTGATTTGTTACAAACAACGAAAAGTAGCCAATGTGATTGACACAATGGAGCTTATTGGAGAAGTAAAAGGTAGAAACGTAATTCTAGTAGACGACATGATCGATACCGGAGGTACCTTAGCCAAAGCCGCCGACCTTATGATAGAAAAAGGCGCGTTAAGTGTAAGAGCCATTTGTACGCACGCCATTTTATCAGGAGAAGCTTATGAAAAAATAGAAAATTCTAAATTATTAGAATTAATTGTGACCGATTCTATTCCGTTAAAGAAAGAATCCAACAAAATAAAAGTGGTAAGTTGTGCACCACTATTTGCAGAAGTAATGAACATGGTACAACACAATAATTCCATCAGTGGTAAATTCTTGATGTAATTGACAGAATGCGTTAGGGATAGAGGCAAGCACCGTGTGCAGCCGAAAGCCCGCCCGAAGGGAACGCCCAAAAAAGCTAAAGGCTACTAGCTGAAAGCTAAAAAAAGAATTTTTAATTATTAACTATATATTTTTACAATGAAATCAATTACGATTGAAGGATCAGAAAGAGAAAGCGTAGGCAAAAAGGCAACGAAAGCCGTACGTGATGCTGGAATGGTTCCTTGCGTTATATACGGAGGAAGTCAACCAGTACATTTTCAAGCAGAAGCAAAAGCATTCAAAAGCTTGGTTTACACTCCAAACGCACACACAGTTGTGATTAATTTAGGAGGAAAAACATTTAATGCAATTTTACAAGACATTCAGTTTCACCCAGTGTCAGACAGAATCAACCACATTGATTTTTTCCAATTGAGTGATGACAAAGAAATTGTTATGGAAGTACCAGTAAAAGTTGTTGGAACATCTCCAGGAGTACTTTTAGGAGGAGTTTTAAACTTAAATCAAAGAAGATTAAAAGTGAAAGCTTTACCTAAAAATCTTCCTGATTTTGTTGAAGCTAACATTTCAGAATTGCAAATGGGTAACAAATTGTATGTAACTAAATTAGCTGCAGACAATTTCAAATTAATGCACCCAGACAACACTGTTGTAGCTCAAGTGAAGATTTCACGTGCTGCTATGAAAGCGGCTCAAGAGGCTGCAAAAGCAGAAAAAGGTGGAGCAAAAAAGAAAAAATAATTTCTTTACTCTCAATACAAAAAAAAGGCATCAGGAAACTGGTGCTTTTTTTATGAACGAATGTTTGGGTACTTTACCCGTCCGTATTCCTGCTTTCGGTTTTAGTCTTGCTGCGCGGCGAGCTGACACCTCAATCAGGGTTAGCTAGCAATCCGTTTGCATAAAATTTAAAATTCTAAACAATTATAGTATTTTTACGCCATGAATTGGATTTCAAAATTATTTCAACCTAAAGCAAAAGAAAACACAGACCCAATGAAGAAATTCCTTATCGTTGGCCTAGGCAATATTGGCGCCGAATATGTAAACACGCGCCACAATATCGGTTTTAAAATAGTCGATTTCATTGCAAAAAAAGAAAATACCACCTTTCAAACGGCCAAGCTGGGTGATGTTGCCGAATATAAAATAAAAGGGCGCACCATCATTTTATTAAAGCCAAACACCTACATGAACCTCAGCGGAAAAGCGGTAAAATATTGGATGGATAAAGAAAACATTGCCAAAGAAAATATCTTGGTCATTACCGACGATTTGAACTTATCTTTCGGCGCTATCCGAATTAAATCTAAAGGAACTGATGGAGGTCACAATGGGTTAAAAAACATTCAACTTCTACTAAATACAACTGAATATCCTCGTTTTCGTTTTGGAATTAGCGATGCATTCAAAAAAGGAAGACAAATAGATTATGTGCTTGGTGAGTGGAATGATGATGAAAAAAAAATATTACCCGAAAGATTTGAAATTGCCTCACAAATTATATCCTCTTTTGCGCTAGAGGGATTAAGTGAGACAATGAACAAATATAATGGTAAATAAAGAAGTTTATGCAGTAATGATAAAGACTAATCGATCAAAACAGCATCATTTTTGATCAATTATGCCGACTTGATGATTCTATTTATAGGAATAACATTTCCTTGTTTCAATATAACTCTTTGATCTGTCAAACCCCAAACTGTAGTTTCAACTACTTTTTTTGAAAGATTATCTTCAAAATAGATTTTTATTTTAGAATGCTCTAGATTACCTAATGATAAAGCTCTATTTAAATCATTAAAACGTTCTTTAATTTCTGAAGGGTCTTTTAAAACTTCAACCTTCGGGAATGTCAATTGAGGAATATCCTCTTTTTGTATTAATTCAAAATGTGTTGCCATGACAAAAATATTATGATGTATTGATAAATATAAAATTAACGAATTATGTTTTTAATTATCATTTTATTTATTAAAATTAACTTAATATGAATACCACTATTTCAAATTCAGAAATATCAGCAACTTTTAATTCATTAGGAGCTGAATTGATTTCGTTGCAGTTGCTAGAAACCAATAAAGAATATATTTGGGAAGGAGACGCCTTCTTTTGGGGCAAACATTCTCCTGTGTTATTCCCAATAGTAGGTACTTTAAAAAATAATTGTTACTATTACAACGATAAGAAATATGAATTATTGCGTCATGGATTTGCTAGAACAAGTGATTTTGAATTAATACAACAATCGAATACTCATGTAGTTTATTCATTAAAATCTTCAAACGAGATAAAAAAAGTATTTCCTTTCGATTTCGAATTACAAATTAGCTACGTCCTAACTGGAGCTACTATAACTATTGGATATACTGTAATTAATAATGATGAAGTGACAATCCCTTTTTCAATTGGTGGACATCCCGCTTTTGCATTACCTCAAAATTTTGAAAATTATACCTTACAATTTACTGAGCAAGAAACGTTAGAATGTTTTAAATTAGAACATGATTTAGTCTCTAATCATTCATTTGAAATTAAACTTTTGAATAAGCAATTACCATTACAATATGAGATGTTTCGCGACGATGCATTAATTTTCAAAAAAACACAATCAAAA
>CAISUR010000133.1 GCA_903888655.1 uncultured Bacteroidota bacterium
AATTATTTAAAAAATATGAATTATTTTATACATTAATTAAGTCAAACCATCTTATAAAATTCGTCTTATACTCCATATGGATATTAGACCCATTCGCAGGAAGTTCTACTACAGGAATTGCAGCCAATTTAGCCAACCGACGCTATTTAGGAATCGATATGGAAACCGAATTTCTAGAAATGAGTAAAAACAGAAAACTAGAAATAGAAAATCCTATTACGGCAGCACATTATAGACAAAAGATTAATGGCTTTAATGATAAAAAAGAATTGAGTTTGTTTTTGGCTCAAGAACCTAACGAAGATTATTCACCCGATTTGGATTGTAGTTAAAAAGACAGACATTACTTTTTTGAACGCACCTCAAATCATAGCGCCTTGGTGTACATTTCAGTTGAAAGTAACACTATAAACTTTGTGCGCTTCGCAATAAAAATTTCTGGGTGAACTTCATGATTAAAAAAACCAAGTCGTTATTTTCTAAAATACTCCGCCATGTCATCGAGATACCCATCTATTGCTTTAAATCGATATCCTAAATACGTTTGTATCTTTTGACTAGAAAAAGTATCGGTGCTTTGTAACGAAATCACGCTATGCTTGGAGAGTTTTCGTTTAACTATCAGTAGTTTAGACAATACATAATCGAATCGCCACGCAAAATGTAACAAGAATGATTTCGCTTCTAATTTGGGTTTTTGAGCACCTATTTTTTGAGCAATAGTAGTGATAATATCTTTATAGCTTCGGTTTTCGGCAATCAAAATAAATCGTTCGCCACTGCACGCCGAATCCATAAGTTGCTTCATAATTGCTACCACATCGGTTACGGCAACATAGCCCGAAGAACCTCGAGTGTAAAAAGGCATTCCTTTTTGGATAGTCGTAAACAAAAGTCCGCTTCCTTGATTCCAAAATCCAGGACCTAAAATGATACCCGGATTCACGATTACCACCTGCAATCTCTCTTGTAACCCGCGCCAAACTTCCATTTCGGCACCATATTTAGAAATGGCATAATCGCTGTGCAAGACTTCTGGATTCCACTCGGTTGTTTCCGTTACTTCCGTTTCATGCGGAGCTAGATCTCCTAGAGCAGCGATAGAACTTACATGACATAATTTCTGCACCTTTTTATCGATACAAAAATTAACAATATTGGCGGTTCCTTCAATATTTATTTTACGAAGTTGATCTTCATCATCGGGATTGAAGGAAATGAATCCAGCGCAATGATAGACTTGAGTAATATCTTGAAAAGCGATTTCTAAGCTAGGAACATCTAGAATATCAGCTTGAATCCATTCTATTTTTGAAAACAAATCACCTTTTTTATACAATTCAAAAAGAGATTTTGCTTTTTCAATTTGTTTTGATTTTCGAGACATAGCACAAATTTTTTCTTCCCCATTTTCTAACAAATGAAGAAGCAAATGTGCTCCAACCAAACCAGTTCCGCCTGTGACTAAAATCATAAAGACAAAGATAATTAGATTGTTGAATTATTGGAATTTTAACTTCGAAAAAAGGAAGTCAAAAGGTTAGTTCTCCTGAATAAAAAAAATAATTCATCAGCAAGAACTAATTTTATTATTCTTATGAAATAATAAAATCCTGCAAACCAAACAATTTATTTACCTTGAAGCAACTTCAATAATTGAATTTGCTCTTTTAGCGATTGAATGGTTTCTTCGTATTGTTGGATTAGTTTTTCGGGATACATAATGTTATTATAGCCATTATTTCCAGTAGAATGATTAATATTAAATATCTTTTTATCATCAAATCCCAATATTTCCATAGGTTGCACTTCTAAAACTTCCGAAATTTCATTCAACCTATTAATAGTTAATTGTGTTTCACCAGTTTCAATTTTACTATAAGCTCTTGTTGATAAATCTAGCTTTTGTGCTACATATTCCTGTGTGAAATTCTTTAATTCACGTATTTGTTTAATCTTGGTTTCTGCTTGCTGTATCATGATAATATGTATTAATAGTTCAAAATTAGAACTTTTTAATCATTTAAAGAAATTTTTAGAAGAAATTTTTGTTGGGTTGTGAGGTAATTTTGTTTTCTACTTCAGAAAAATACATTTTCATGGAACAAATAACTTTACCGCATGCTAATAATGCAAAATTCAATATTAATGATTTGATTAATCATTTTCGGACAAAACAGATTAATTATATGATTATAGGTTCTACACAAGTTACATTACAAAATCATCGTAAACCTGATTCTTTGGATGTTTGGCTTCGTACTCATAAAAATGTTATCAATTACAAAGACACATGCCAATCAGTTAATAATGTCATAAGCCAAATGATAAAACACAAATCTTTTTCTTTAGGATTAAGAAAATGTCCAAAGACCAATAGAATTTGCAAAGCTTTGGTGTTTTGTGATAATCAAAAATAATGATAAGAACAAACTAAAAAATAGATTATGAAAAAAATTACCCTTCTATTTTCATTTTTTGTTACCGTAGCATCTTACGCTCAAACTCCTGGAGCAGGGGTTACCGATATTGATGGAAATACTTATAACAGTGTAATTATTGGTACTCAAGAGTGGCAAAAGGAAAATCTTAATGTTTCTAGGTATTCAGATGGAACTATCATTCCACAAGTTACAGATCCAGTTGCCTGGGCAAACCTTACCACAGGTGCTTGGTGTTATTATAATAATGATCCAGCAAATGGAGCAATTTATGGTAAGTTATATAATTGGTATGCTGTTGCAGGAATATATGATACAGCGTCATTAGCAAATCCATCATTAAGAAAAAGCCTTACTCCCACAGATTGGCATATGCCTTCAGATACTGAATGGACTACATTAATTCAATTTATAGACCCAAACGCATATGCAACTAATAATTCTACCAATGCACAAAGTTTAACTGCTGGGATAAAAATGAAAGAAGCAGGTAATACTCATTGGTATTATCAATCTGGGGTTACAGCGACAAATGAAAGTGGATTTACAGGTCTTCCTGGCGGACAGTGCGGACTTATTTGGCTTCCAAATGATTCTTTGGCAGGATCATTCGATTACAATATTCTTAATGGAATGTGGTGGAGTTCAACCGAATCTAATTTGCCAGATAATTCTTACGGCCGTTCTCTATCATACTATGGATCGCCTGTGCAAAGATTTTATGATAATGAAAAAAATGGTTTTTCAGTTCGCCTCATTAAAAATAGTTCCTTAAATAATCAATCTTTTGAAGAAAATTCTTTTAAAGTATATCCAAATCCAGCAAGAGAACAAATTACTATTGACTTTGGAGATTTAACTAATGCAAGTAGTTTAAGCTATAAAATAATGAATACGTTAGGTCAAGAGGTTACTAATGGGAAGATTAATTTTCAACAAAGTGTAGTGCAATTTAATTCATTGTTTAGTAAAGGAATTTATTTCATTAAAATTATTGACAGCTCGAATAATATCATTGGTATTAGAAAAATTATTATTAATAACTAAAAAAAATTATGAAAAACATGAAAAAAACAATTGCACTTATATTAGCAACCCTATTTTTTATTGGATGTTCAACGAGTAATGACTCCAATGGTAATTCTACAACGACAGTTGTTCCAGTTACTCCATCAAATCTAGTTGG
Organism: uncultured Bacteroidota bacterium; assembly: GCA_903888655.1. Lineage (GTDB taxonomy): Bacteria > Bacteroidota > Bacteroidia > Flavobacteriales > Flavobacteriaceae > Flavobacterium. Next base: position 3,628 of record CAISUR010000133.1, read on the forward strand.
ACTTGTAGTAACGAACTCTAAAATTAAATTGTCTTGGACAGACAACTCCACTAATGAAACAGGTTTTAAAATTGAGCGAAAAACAGGAGCTGGAAATTATACAATTATAGCAACTGTAAATACAGATATTATTAGCTACAGTGATTTAGGTTTAACACCAAATACGACTTATACTTATAGAGTTTATTCCTATAATGCAACGGGTAATTCTCCAACTTATTCTAATGAAGTTACGCTGACTACAACACTAACTTCGGTAACAGATATAGATGGTAATACCTATCAACTAACAAAGATTTGTAATCAAACATTTACAACCAAAAATTTAGAGGTAACTCATTACAGAAATGGTGATATAATTCCTCAGGTGTCTGACGCAACTACTTGGAATAATCTTACAACTGGAGCTTGGTGTTATTATCAATTTCTTACAGCTAATGGGCCTATTTATGGTAAATGTTACAATGGTTATGCAATGGCTGATCCAAGAGGGTTAGCGCCTGAAGGTTTTCATATCCCAACTAATAATGAATGGAATAACTTGGTTAATTGTTTAGTTCCCACAAGCACTGCTGGAAAAAAATTGAAAGAAGTAGGTAATGCACATTGGCCATCTTATCCTGGTATTTCTGCAACAAATGAATCTGGTTTTACAGCTCTACCAATGGGTTATCAGTTTTATTTTGTTCGCTTTTGGTCTAATTCTGTTTATACAATTACATCTGCTAATATTACCTATACACATGGGGATGTTTTTAGATTGAATTCTACTAGTGATGCTGCTGGTTTAGAAGTCAGTGTTCCGATTGAATCTCAAGCTTATGTCAGATGTGTTATGGATTAATAAATTTAAATATTAATTTAACATTTTTGAATGATGGAGGAGATAAAAAATATATTAATAGATTTC
>CAISUR010000134.1 GCA_903888655.1 uncultured Bacteroidota bacterium
GGGTGTTTCAAAATAATTTGAAACACCCGATTTTTTTTGTGAGTTATGGGGTTAAAATAGTCGTTAATAATTTAATAATTGTCTAAATAAAAATGTTTTAGTAGACTTGATATGATTTTTTAAATCTCCTACTTATAAAAAAAAGATTAAAAAAATGTATTATTCAATAAACTTTTTAAAATTATATTTTTCTTAAGCTTTCCATGTTTTCTAGCAAGTCTTTCTGTTAAGTGCACTTTTCAATCCAATATTTCAAGGAGATTTCCTCATTATAGAATTAGTGCATTGCATCAGCAGGATTAATTTTAGTCCCACCTCTTTTAATCAAGAGAATAACAGGTATACAACATAGAAATAAAATGCCTAAATACATAAAAATATCCATATACGACATTACGGTGCTTTGTTTTAATACGGAATATTCTAATACTTGATGTGCTTTTTTTAATGCTTCATTTTCTGCAATTCCTTTTGACATAAATCCTCTTTGTAATGCAATTACTCTTTGTTGAATTTCTAATCGAGTTCCATCAAGATGTGGTATTAAGTCAACACGATGCTTTTGTGTTAATCGAGTGATGTACGTTGTTATAATTGCAATTCCGAATGAACCGCCCAATTGACGCATCATTCCAGTAAATGCCGCACCTTCTCCAATATTTCTCCCTTTCAAAGTCGAAAGCGATAATGTGGTAATGGGAACAAATAACAATCCTAAACCAATTCCTCTCAAAATCAATGGCCAGTATAAGTGTTCAACCCCAGTATCGGGAGTCATCACGTTATGCATCCAAAAGGTAAATAGGAAGAAGATAAAAAATCCTCCTGCAACCATATATCCTTGAGGTACACCTCTCTGGATCATTTTACCTATAAAAGGCATCATGAAAGCAGTAGTTATCGAACCTGGTATTAGCAATAATCCTGCATCGGTAGCTGTCCAACCCAAAATGGATTGCGTATAAATTGGAATCACTAGTGTAGAGCCGTATAATCCAAATCCCATAATGAATGACATTAATATTCCAATTCGTAAATTACTGTCTTTTAATACGCTTAAATTAACAATTGGAAATTGATAGGTCATTTGTCTCCAAATAAAAGCCAATAATCCAATTACGGATACTACACTTAAAGTTACTATTAAATCGTCATTGAACCAGTCGTCTTGCTGTCCATGCTCTAATACGAATTGTAATGAACCAATAAATGCAATTAAAAATAATATGCCCCACCAATCTACTTGGTTCGCTTTTAGTTTTTCGCCATATTTCGGACTTCTAACAAAAGTCAATGTTAATATTGTTGCAATTATTCCAATAGGGATATTAATGTAAAATATAAAAGGCCATGAAGCATGATCGACAATATATCCCCCTAAAGGCGGTCCTAATGTTGGTCCCACAATAACTCCCATTCCATAAATTGCTTGTGCCATGCCACGTTTAGCCGCCGGATAGCTTTCAGTTATTATCGTTTGAGCGGTAACCAATAATGCCCCTCCACCAAGTCCTTGAATGAATCGAAAGGCAACTAACTCCCATATATTCGTTGCGTTTCCACATAGAAAGGAGGCGGTTGTGAAGATAATAATTGAAACAGCAAAGTAATTTCGGCGTCCAAACTGTTGGGACAACCAGCTAGTCATCGGAATCACAATTACATTTGCAATGGCATAAGCGGTTATTACCCATGCTACATCAGTAAGTGTTGCGCCCAAACTTCCACGCATGTTTGTGAGCGCTACGTTTACTATAGTAGTGTCAACAATTTCTAGAAGAGCACACATTACAGCCGTTATGGTGATAATAACTCTCCTAAAGCCGTATTCTACTAAATCATCTGCTTGTACCATTTTGCTATCAGATATTACTTAATATGAACATCTACATCAACATTCATTCCCGGACGTAGTAATTTTATTTTTTCTACATCATTATCGGCGTCAATGGATATTTTAACCGGTAAACGTTGAATGGTTTTTACAAAGTTTCCTGTTGCATTATCCGGAGGTAAAATTGAAAATCGAGCACCAGTTGCAGGAGAAAAACTGGTTATAGTTCCTTTGAAATCTGTATCGGGATATGCATCAACTTTTAAAGTGACTTTTTGACCAATTACCATTTTGTTTAACTGCGTTTCTTTAAAATTAGCAGTTACCCATGCTTCTGAATTGTTAATGATATAAAACAATGATTGTCCTGGCTGTAAATATTGTCCTGGTTGAATAGCAATTTTAGAAACTTGTCCGTCAATCGCTGCGATAACTGTGGTATAACTTAAATTCAATTTTGCTGATTCTAATATGGCCTGTGCTCGTTTGATGTTGGAAGAAGCAACATCCGCTTGTTTACTAGAAACATTAGTTCTTGCAGACGCCACATTTTTCTGATAAGCACTTGCTTTTTGTTGTTCTTGAAGTATTTTTAATTGACTTTGAGCTTCAAGTTTAGCAGCTTCGGCTTGTTCATATTGCTGCTTAGTAATTGAATGATTTTTATATAAATTAGCATAGCGTTCAAAATCATTTGAAGCACGATTCAATCTAATTTTAGCCGTTTCTATGTTGCCTCCCGCTGATTGAACATTAGCGTTGGAAACAGATACATTAGCTTGTGCAGTGCCAATGTCAGCTTTGGAAGCAGCATAACTTCCTTCGGCCGCCGCTAATGCAGCTTTGGCTTCTTCTACTTTTACTAAATAATCTTTGTTATCAATAGTAAACAATGTATCGCCTTTTTTGACAAAGTCATTATCTTTTACATAAACTTTAGTAACATATCCAGATACTCTCGGAATGATAGGATTCAAGTTTTTCTCAATTTGAGCATCATCTGTTGATTCATGAGCTAGTGAGTGCATGTATTTGTATATTCCATAACTTCCTCCTAAAAGGATTAAAGTTGCAAAAATGAATATAAATTTTTTATTAGTTTGAGTCTTTTCCATGGTACTATTATTTAGTAGATAAGTTAAATGAATTGATTAATTTTCCTGATGCATATTGTAATTGATAGTATTTTAAAGCAATATCTGCTTGAGATAAAGCTAAATTTATTTTACTCTGTAATTGTTGAACGTCAGCTTCCAGTAAATCATTGGTGGTTGACAAACTATTGTCATATTTATCTTTAACAATTCTATAGTTTTCATCCGATTGTTCTACCGCTAAAGAATAGACTTTATTTTGTTTCAAAGAGAGGTTATAGTTTTCTTGCGCGAGTTGAATATCTTCTTTTATTTTGTCGCTCAAGATTGCAATGGCTTGTTTGGTTTGCTCTGATTTACTTTTAGCAAGACTTACTTCTTTAGCATTTTTAAAAATAGAAGCTAAATCATAATTAAATCCGATTCCAAAATTCATAGCATTTGTTACGGTTAAAGTGTTTTTCAAATCCAATGCAATATAACCGCCCGTTAAGGCAAAAGAAGGATAATAACCCGCTTTAGCAACTTTGATTCCAGCTTCTGAAGCTTTTTGCTGGAAAGTTAAGGCAGTTAAATCATTGCGTTCGCCACTTAAACTAAGCGTTTGGTTTTTAGCCATATCACTCTTTACTGTGTTGATATCAATTTCGATGATGGTGCTTTCAGGTAGATGCAACAATGTTACTAATTGATAATTAATCACATTTACATTTTTAATAGCGCTGTCTAAAGAAAGTTGTATATTGGATTCTTGTAATTGTGCTTTCAATAAATCATTTCGTGCTATTAAACCGTTATCTACCATGGCAGAAAAATCCTTAGTTCTTTGTTGGGAACTTTTCAAATTCTCCTCAAACAGTTTTACCATCTCTTGAGATTTATAAAGTGAGGCAAATAATTCAGTAACTTCTAATGCTAATCCTTCTTTAGCATGAGAAGCCGAAAAAGTTTGTGCTTTATATAAGTTTTCAGAAGCATTAATGCTGTTTTTCAACTTGAATCCACTGAAAATAGGCATTGAAACATTAGCTTGACCAAGCATCAATTGATTCACATCAAGACCTCCTCCTGAACCACCTACATGAGAAACAATGTTAGCATTAGTTAATCGTAAATATTGTCCCGATAATTTTACATTAGGATACTGATTATTTTTAAGAGACTCTAATTCCAATTTGGAAGTAGTCACTTTTGTATTCGCTAATAAAGCTTCATTACTATTGGTGATTACTAATGCAACAGCATCTTTTAATGACATTGTTTTCTTGTCTTGAGCAATACCTAAAGTAGTGCTCAAACTCAAAAAAAGGAGTAGTATTATTCTATTTGTCTTCATATATTAGTAAGGCTTTTATGGTTTTTTGAATATGTTGGGTAAGTTCATTTTTAATGTAATTTTCAAAATCTTCTTCCGTTTTTAAATCGAATAAATCTTCATATAATTTTTTATTCATGTGAAAGTAGAGTAAAGAACCAATAATTATTGGAGAGAGGAGTGCTACATTAATATTAGGTTGAAAATGACCTAATTTTTGACCTTGTTTTACGATGCTTTCAAATAATTTGAAGTTGTTTTTTTTTAATTCGGTAAAAGTCTCAGTATTGATATGTCTTTTTTTATTAGATATTTCATTATGCAAAATCTGATGAATATGTCTATTACGATTCACTTGATAAATATAGTATTCAATAATCTTATTTATTTTTTCAATAGGAGGTATGTTTTCTTGGATTAAATTTTCTAGTTTTAATCCCATACTACCAATTCGATGCATAACAATGGCTTCCAATAACTTTTCTTTTGAACCAAAATAATAGGAAATCATTGCAACATTGATATTAGCAATTTTAGCGATTTCTCTAACAGAGGTTCCGTCAAACCCTTCTTCAGCAAAAAGCTGTTCGGCGACTTGAAGTATTTCTATTTGTTTATCATTAAATTCCATTACTATTTTACAGATTAAAAATCGATAACAAAATTAAACAATTGTTTAAATTAAACGTTTGTTTAAAAAATAATTAACTTAAAGTTAACATAGATAAAAGATATAGAAATAATCTATGGTTATTAGTTAATGAATTTTAAACCATAGATTTAATATAGTTTATTTAAATCAAAAAATTGAATGAAAATATAATCGTAAATTTTAAATAATGTTTTTTTATAATTAACTATTCAGCTAGCCAATTCAACAAAATGGTTTTTCCATTTGGAGTTAGGATACTTTCTGGGTGAAATTGAACGCCTTTTATTTTATGAAGTTTATGTCGAATTGACATGATTTCACCAGAATTGGTGATAGAAGTTATTTCTAAATCATTTGGAAAGTTAGTAGGATCAATAACCCATGAATGATATCTCCCAACTTCAAATTGTTTAGGTAAATTATGAAAGAGAATTTCGTCATCAACGACTGATTTAATTAATGTTGACACCCCATGACATACTGTTTCTAAATTTAGAAGCTTTGCGCCAAAAACTTCACCTATTGCTTGATGGCCGAGACAAACACCCAAAATACTTTTGGTCGAACAATATTTTTGGATCACATTTTTTAATAAATTAGCTTCGACCGGTAATCCTGGGCCTGGTGATAATACGATTTTATCATATTTGTCAAGCTCTTCCAATTCAAATTCATCATTTCGAAAAACAGAAACTTTACAATTTAAATCTTCAAGATAATGTACTAATGTATAAGTAAAACTATCGTAATTATCGATGACAACTATTTCTTGCATGGTAATAAATTAAATGATTTTTTATTTCATCGGTGGATAAAACCAAAGAAATTAATATTGGATAATCAAGCTCTTCTATATAGATTGATAATAATTTAAATCTGATATCTATTTTGTCTTGCTAAAAGTAAGTACTAAAGTTGCAAAAGATTAAATATTGAAATCCAAACTAAACTGCTACATCATATTCTCGCAAGGCCTCATTCAAAGAAGTTTTTAAATCGGTTGATGGTTTGCGTTTTCCAATAATTAAGGCGCAAGGTACTTGATAATTACCTGCAGCAAATTGTTTTGTATAACTTCCTGGAATCACTACCGAACGTGCAGGAACATATCCTTTATATTCTACTGGGCTGTTTCCCGTTACATCAATTATTTTGGTTGAGGCAGTTAAGCAAACATTAGCTCCAAGAACAGCTTCTTTTTCGACACGAACACCTTCCACAACAATACAACGAGAGCCGATAAAGGCGCCATCTTCTATGATAACCGGTGCAGCTTGAAATGGTTCCAAAACACCTCCAATTCCAACGCCTCCAGAAAGATGCACATTTTTACCAATTTGAGCACAGCTTCCCACGGTGGCCCATGTGTCAACCATTGTGCCTTCATCTACATAAGCACCAATATTTACATAACTAGGCATCAAAATCACACCTTTAGAAATATAAGCGCCATAACGAGCAACAGCAGGCGGAACTACTCTAATTCCTTTTTCAGCATACCCAGTTTTTAGTAGCATTTTATCGTGATATTCAAAAATTCCAACTTCATGAGTCTCCATTTTTTGAATAGGAAAATACATAACTACTGCTTTTTTTACCCATTCATTAACATGCCAACCTGAATCGGTCGATTCAGCTACTCGCAAGGTGCCACAATCTAAAGAATATATTACTTCTTTGATAGCATTAATAGTGTTTTCGTCTTTCAATAATTCGCGGTTATCCCAAGCATTTTCTATTGCAGTCTGTAGCTGATTCATGGTAGTAAAGTTTGATACAAATATAAAAACAAGTTTGGTTATTTATTATCTTTACAAAAAAATATAATGCCAAGAATTATCGCCATCGATTATGGAATAAAAAGAACAGGAATTGCTGTTACAGACGATTTTCAAATTATTGCTTCCGGTTTAACTACGATTCCATCCGAAACATTACTTTCTTTTCTTAACGATTATTTTAGTAAAGAAATTGTTGAACTAGTGCTCATCGGCGAACCAAAACAGATGAATGGTCTGCCTTCAGAAAGTAGCGAAATTATTGAGAAATTTGTTCAAAAGTTCAAAGAGACTTTTCCAGAGATGAAAGTGCAGCGATCAGATGAACGATTTACATCCAAAATGGCATTTCAGACCATGATCGATAGTGGGTTAAAGAAAAAACAACGGCAAAACAAAGCGTTAGTGGATGAAATTGCTGCCACCATAATGCTCCAAGATTATTTATCTAGAAAAATGATTTAACAATATAAAATTAAGTCTAGCATCAGAGAATTTATATTTTTAATTACTTTTGCACTTTGACTTGGAGAAGTTACAACCCAAAATCTATAATAATGATTCTACCCATAGTTGGCTACGGAGATCCCGTTTTAAGAAAAGTATGTAATGATATTTCAGCAGATTATCCCAATCTAAAAGAATTTATCTCGAACATGTATGAAACCATGTATAATGCATATGGTGTTGGATTGGCAGCACCGCAAGTAGGGGAAACTATTCGTTTGTTTGTTATTGATACAGAACCTTTCAGCGACAGCGAAGATTTGACAAAAGAAGAAAAAGAACAATTAAGTGGTTTTAAACAAACATTTATCAATGCCAAAATGATTAAGGAAGAAGGCGAGGAGTGGGCATTTAATGAAGGTTGTTTGAGTATACCCGATGTTCGCGAAGATGTGTACCGTCATGAGAAAATCACCTTGGAATATTATGACGAAAATTTCAATAAAAAAACAGAAGTGTACGATGGCTTAATTGCAAGAGTAATCCAACATGAGTACGATCATATTGAGGGAATTCTTTTTACCGATAAAATCGCAATGCTTAAAAAAACCTTAATTAAGAAGAAATTGCAAAACATAATGGATGGAAAAGCACGTCCCGATTATAGAATGCGTTTTTGTAATAAAAAAGGAAGATAAATTTCGGTGATGACAAATTTTAGATTGTAAAATTCAAAATTGTATCATCTTGTTAAAATTGGTATTTGGGTTTTGACTTTTGGGATTTTATTTAGTTATATTTGCCTCCGCTTAAAATAATTTTAGAAAATGAATGTAGAAAAAATATTAGCCATTTCAGGGAAACCAGGTTTATACGAATTGAAAGTTCAAACTCGTTCGGGTTTTGTTGCTGAATCTATGATTGATGGTAAAAGAATTACTGTTGGATTAAAAAGCAATGTAAGTTTGTTGACTGAAATTTCAATGTATACACA
>CAISUR010000135.1 GCA_903888655.1 uncultured Bacteroidota bacterium
ATGCTGACAACCCCAAATAATTCAAAAAACTGTTAAATATTAAAAAAACGATAAAATAACAAACGTAATTACTGCCACTGACGAACTATTAAAAGGGTGATTTTGATTTTCATAACCCTGAGGTCGGGAGTTCAAATCTCCCTCTCGCTACGAAAAATAAAAGCCTGTAACCCGCTCCCAACAAAGGGTTACATGCTTTTTAATAAAATATTCTTACGGCAAGTAATTACACAAACGGCAACCCTAACGGCAACCCTAAAAGTAATTACACAATGGCAACAAATCTATTATTCGACTGTCACTATTCAGACATCTGGGTACATCCATCTAATTGGAAAACTCTGTCAACTCAAAAAAGTTTAAAATTAAATTGGTACGTTGAGTGTAAATTCTACGATCCTTTATTCAAAGAGAAGTATCCGAAAGGATTTCCATACCGAAAAAGACTAAATAAACTCCGAACTCTCGATGAGAGAAAAGCAGCTGTTCAACTTTTACTAAAAGAAATTCCTATTCTATTTGAAAAGAAAGGTTGGAACCCGATAACTAAACGTTATATGGTTCCCGAACAAACACCAGCTCCAGGATTACTATACCCAAAGCAAAATTTTATTGAAGCTCTTGAATTAGCCTATCCGAAACTTTCAGTTTCTGAAGGTGTAAAAAAAGAACTCCGTAGAATTGTTGCTAAACTAAAAAAGTCTGCAACTGAGCAAAGAATAGATTTCCAGATTTGTGAAATTCATAGTGGATATGTTCGGGACCTACTCGACTACCTTAACCTTACACCAAATGAGTATAACAAGTACCTGACTCATTTATCAATTGTACTTTCTGATTTAGTTGAAAAAAGAATTGTATTTCATAATCCGGTTCGCGATATCAAGAAAAAAAAGACAATAAAGAAACTCCGAGAAACTCTTGAAATCTCGGAACTTCATAAAATCTTTGGAATTCTAAAACTTGATCATTATACTTTTTACCGATATGGAATGATATTCTTTCATTCTGGAGCAAGAAGTGCCGAATTGTTTCGAGTTCAAAAAAAGCACGTTAATTTGGATAAGCAAGAGTATATTGTTACTATTCGCAAAGGGAATAGCTATCGCGAAGTTAAGAAAGTGATTTTAAAAAATGCACTTCCTTTTTGGATAGAAATTGTCGAAGAATGTACCAGCGATGAAGATTATTTATTTACTCGGGGTTTGCAGCCGTCTCTGGTACCAACACAACCATATCAGATAACCAAGAGATGGAAACGATTAGTAAAAGATAAGTATAGTGTAACTGCTGACTTTTACGCACTGAAGCATTTATTCCTTGATGAATTAGATAAGAAGTCTAATTTAGCTGGTCATGCTGGAAGTCATACAACTGATGTTACTGAACGATTTTATTTATTTGGAAGTGAAAGTCGTAAAAATGAGGCTTTGAAAAATATTGAAATTACTATTTTCGATGCAGTGTAAACTAAAGTGGTCAAATTCGACCACTTTAGTTTTTAGATAACTTATCAACTCTCCTACCTAGTGCTTCCATTGCTTTTTCCATTGCTAAATTTAAATCCGTTTTATCTTCTTGATCTTCAAAGAAGAAATTAACCTTTATAGCCTTCGAAACTTGTAAAAAAGTATCAAGCGTTGGTTTGTATTTCAAAGAAAAGAAACGGCTGATATTCGATTGAATTAAACCAGTTTGTTCTGCAATTTGCCCTTGCGTGATTCCTTTTTGTTCTGCTATTTGTTGTAAAAGTAGTACTAATATTTTCCACTGATTTTCCATAATTAATCTTTAAAATTTGAAAAGTTATTGGCTTTAAATAATTCTGCTAATCCAGAAATTTGTTTTAATCTCAAAAGTTCGTCAGCATCCATTCCTATATTTTTAAGAATCCAAGCATCACTCATTCCCGCTTTTACAAGTTCAGAAACAATATTACTCATTAATTCTACATCATGAGAACCACGAGCTCTATTATGGCGAATAGTTGAAGCCATTCTATTACTTTCATCCTTATCAATAACCACAACCGGAAGTAAACCATTTTCACGATCAAAAATATCTTTATGAGTTTTCATAATTGTATAACGATGAAATCCATCTACAATTTCATAAGTATCACTTTCAATATTTTTATAGCAAACTACCGGCATTGTATAACCATCTTCTTTTATAGATTGATATAATAATTTCATTTCTGGATTAGCAACCGAATTCGGATTATAGCTATTTGCTTGAATTTTTTCTATTGGCACAGCCAAAACATTATAGACAGGACTTTTCATAGTAAATTTTGGTATTTAGCAATTATATTTTTTCTTCTAGCCATTTCATTTTTTGTTAGTGTAAATCCCATGTACTTACATAAATGGTCATTCTTCATTATGCAGATGCACATTCTTTTATAAGTTGGTAATTCTTTAGCTTCAGCAATATCAATTTCATCAATATAATCCATTCGTACAGGTAATTTTGATGTTTGATAATTTGTAGATGTACCTATTTCAATATTAACTCCATTATCTTTTAATTTTTGAATAGTTTCTTTTGATAAAACACCTCCTTTTTGTTTCCAAAAATTAACCGAAGTTGATAATTTTTCAAGATAATTTGCTCTAGTTTCTTCTGGAAGTGTTGATAAAAGAAAATACATATAGCTTTCCCAAGTATGATTTGGAGGTAACTTTATACTTTGCCATCCCATTGCGGTAGTTCCTCCGTAAATTCCAGTAAAATTAACTCCATTTACACGCATCAAAAGTTTTCCCCATGTATTTGGCTCAATTATACGATATAGTTTCAAACTATCTTGAGCAGCAGATAAAAAGGGACTAGCAACACGCATTTGCTCAATTCCAACTCCAGCTTTATAAAATAAATCATAAAGTCTATTATAACTCCAGTTAAACTTACCATTTGCTGTCCAAATATCAGTTGTGAGATAGTCATAAATTGGATAAGCATTGTAAACATCTTGAAATATTTCTTTAGTCCAATTTAAGCCATTATAGTTTTTATAATTTCTATCAGAATGAATAGCTCTCCATCGATCTAAACTTTCTTGAGTTCTAATTCCAACTAAACAAGCTGTTCGTTTTGCATTTTTTAACTTATGATGCCAAAGTGAAAACTTTTGTTGAAATTCATAATCCCACATTTTAGAATTGTAGAAATCAAAATCATTTTCAGTTAAACAATTTTCTGGCATTGGTCTAACCCAAATATCTTTTTTTGAATTTTCCCATGGTCGCCAATAACTTTCGTGCATCGAAGTACAGGTAGTTACTTTGAAAGGTACACAAACTCTAAAGACTTCGATTATATCTAAATTTTGAGAAAGAACTTGATCTACATAATCTGTTGTAAATTGATATTGTGCCTCATAATCCATGTGAAAAACAGATATTTTTCTATTTAGATTATTATTTCTAATGTAATCAATACATAAGTTTAAAAGCACGCCACTATCTTTTCCTCCAGAGAAAGAAACACAAATATTATCAAATTCTTCAAATAGAATTTTTAATCGTTCTTGAGAAGCTTCGTAAACGTTCATAAAATCTCTTTTAATTGTTCTCTACTAATTTTCTTTAAATATTCGGAAATTCCGATTTTCTTTGAATTGTTTTTAAGGTACAATTGTCCTAAACCTACGTTTGCCACTAATCGTAAATAGCGACAATCATTTTCTTGACCAGTTCGGTAGTTTCTAGCAGTTCCTTGCGTAACTTTTCCCCAGTCGAAAGTCTGGTCAAAGAAAACCGTAAACGGTCTATCTTGTAAATTATGCCCGAAACTGCTATTGTAATTCAAAACTAATACCTTTGGATAACGCTCACGGCATTCGTTTGCCGAAACGATATAATTGCAATAGATAATAGCTTTGTCAGCTGGATAAGTTTCAAACCACTTATCAACTTGTTCAAACTTTTCAGAAGTGCAACTATATTCGTGCTGCATCTTTTGGGTCATTTCAAGAAAAATATTATTGTTTAGCATCAATAACATTTCATTGTCAAGATACTTTTCTTTGAGTTTAGTGTATGTTTCCATTGCAGCTTCCGAAAGCGAATAATTTACGGTTTCATAAATCTGCTGAACGTTTAGTTCCAAATCGCACTCATATACATATTCGCCAATTAACGAATAGAGATAATCAATATTTTCATAGCCTGTAATAAACTCTTTTGTGTACTTCTTGTATCGCCCTGGAAAACTTTTGGTAATAGTTGTATACTTGCAAAAAGTATTTTTAAATTCTGCCATTGACATATTGAGAATTTCAGGGTCTAAAAACTGAAATTGCGACCATAAATCGAGCAAATCTCTGGTGATGGGTTCACCATTCAAAATGAGTTTATACTCAACCATTTTAGAAAGTTCTAATAATCGCTGTGTGCGCTTTGCATTAATATTTTTAATTTTAATGCTTTCATCAACTATCAAGAAGCATCGCCACGCTACTGAAATCTTTTTGTAAAGCTGCAAATATTGACGGTCTGACATTCCAATAGTTTCCACACCAATATAGACTACTTCTTTAGCATTAAATCCGCCCCATTTGGAAACTTCATCTTTAATAGATGCTATACTTTCACTTTTTGGACAAATTATGTCCAAAGGCGCAACATAAACTACTAAATCAAGTTCGGGGACTGAATTAACCAGTTCTACTGCTACACGCGTTTTACCTGTTCCCATCTTCATAAACAAAGCACCTACCTTGTTTGATAGGAGCTTTGTAAAGGCTTGGTTTTGTTTTGGGAGTAAATCAATCATTTTTTTAATCGTTCAATTATATTATTTTCTTTTGGCTTAATTCTTTCTGGAGTGTATTTTTCGATGGTAAAAGTTGGTAGTTTCTTTCTAGTTATACTATCAAACCACGCTTCTTTTTTTGATGAATATTGAATTGATTTTTGTTCTAATATCCATTTACTAATCCAGTATGCTTCACTTTTAGAAACATCCCAATCTTGACCGAATACCTGACTTTTTGGAATTAAAGCTTCTGAACCATCAAAAGCCGTTGCTTTAAAACACTTTTCAGATATATTGGTAAGGCTTTCGAGCCTTACCGAATAACATAGCGTTCTCATTAGTATTGAATTGCTTCGTTAAATTGTTTTTCGGTCAATGGAACTAATCGTTTCATTTTCCCTTCTTCAATTAATAAAGAATGAGTAAATGGCTTTGGAAGTTCTGGAGTAGTTCCGTTCCAAGTATTTTGAGTCATTCCAAATTGTTTATCATTTATAATGTAAACTTTTGAACCTGATTTTGGCACAAACTTTTTGTTCAGCCAATCTAAATTTGCATAATGATTGAATTCTACTTTACCATTTGACAATACTTCAACTGTCCAAACGATGTGATAAGCATTTAATTCCATGATGATTTTTGCCGTATTATAACTGTTGCCGCCAGCTTTAGTATTAACTTCCTTGTTATCTGAATACAAATATATATCATAAATGATATATAAACCAAATAAAAAAGTAATTATTTTTTAACTATTTTCACTTTTTCATATTTTATAAGGGTTTACAAGTGATAATATTTTTATTTATTTTTCTTGACAATAAGGGAAATATCAAATATTTGTAAACTTGCCTAATTTAAACAAAAAAAGCGCATTACCGAGATAATGCGCTTTAAACAAACTAAACAAAAAAACTAAATAAACCAAATTTTATCTTTAACCTTTTGCCAAACATAATATCCTATTGGAATTAAAAGAAGTAATAACCACCACCAGCTCCAACTTGTACGTTCAGTTTCCTTTTCCGATACTTTAGTGACCTCGTTACTCTTTTCAGATGCTTTTGTTTGGCTCATTTCTACCGCTTTAACATCATTAACCATTTTAGTCTTATCAACTGTTTTTCTGTTGCTAATTCGGGCATTTTTATACTTTGTCACTTTACCGTCTGGAGCGACTATTTCAATTGCTTTAGTGCTATCAATTGGTACTATTTCAATATCGTCAGTTGTAATGTCATTATTAGTTTCTGTTTTAGCTTCAGAAACTTTATTGTCAACAGTTGCGACTTCTTTGTCAACATCTTTTTTCACGTCTAAAGTTGACTTTTCAACTTTTCGAATACCACAACTAATAAAAAGAAGTGTGATAAAAAACAATAATATTTTTTTCATAATTTTTTATTTAAGAGAAATATAAATCTGCCTCTGATTTTCTTCGAGTAACTAATCCAGCTAATACTTTTCCTCCTCCAGTTATATATTTTGTTTCAAACCATTGTCTGATTGAAGAAACAGGAGCTTTTGAATTAATTAATCCGTATAGTGTATTGCTTCCTCCAGTATTCCAAACATAGCTAACAAGTGCATCAAATTGATTTTGATTAATAGTTGCTTGTATATTCTTATTTACAATTGCTTCGAATTTTGGTAACAAATGAAGTAGCAAACTATTTGCTCTATCTTGTGTAATTACATCTCCTTGTTTTACTTTGGAATTATCCTCATAAAATGTGTTTCCATATCCAATAGTCCATATTCCAGCAGGGCATTGATAAGCTTTTAATTTACATCCCTCGAATTTTTTTATTAAGTCAATTCCTTTTTGTGAAGTTTTCATTATTCAATAAGTTTTAAAAGTTGATTTGCATCAGTTTTATAGTCTGTAATTTGTTTTGACGTTGGTGTAATATTTGGAAACATAAAACCGACATACTTCCCGTCATACTTAAGCAATTTCCAGTAATAAGTTGGAATCAACAAACTACCTTGTTTTTGCGTTCCGTAAATACAACCCGTCCAGATTTCAACATCAAAATTATTTGCTAAATTCCTTGTATAGATTTCTAGCGCTTTCCACGTTCCACGATTTAAGTATTTGTTTTGAGGTGCACAATTGGTATAAACCATGCTTTCAACTTCTGTTGCTGGATTAGCTCTAAAATCATCGTCAGGCGACAAATGTCCTCTATCGTAAATGCTTCCTTTGTAATCGCTCTCATTTCCTTGTTGGTCACATAAGATAGCTTTATCGCAATGAAATAATGTACGTGCTTTACCATTTGACAGCATTTGCTTTGTTAACACATAATGCGTGTATAATGGTTCTTTAATTTGAGTATCGAATCGGATTTCATAAGCAGTATGCTTAATGGTTACAACTTGAGTGCTCGCAATAGTCGATACTGCTAATAGCAGTAATAAGATTAGTTTTTTCATTTTATTTGTTTTTTGAATTATAAGTTATTGATTTATTTATTTCTGATTGTTTAGAAGAACTGTATAAAT
>CAISUR010000136.1 GCA_903888655.1 uncultured Bacteroidota bacterium
CCATAGTTAATTTTTTTTGATTAAATTTTTATCTGCCCAAATATAAAAAAATAAGTAAAAATAAAATTTATTTTTTTGTAGAAATTATACTACTCTCGATAAAAAATCCTTTTTACACGTTGCGAAATACTCGTCATAATCTCATATGGAATAGTCCCCAATTGATTTGCCATATAGGTCACCGTTGGATTTTCTCCAAATATGATTACATCCGTCCCTTCTTTACAATCGATATCAGTTACATCAACCATTAACATGTCCATACAAACGCTACCAATTATTGTTGCTTTTTTATTTTTGATGACCACATAACCCACTCCATTGCCCCAATGTCTTGAAATTCCGTCGGCATAACCAATCGGAATTGTAGCAATTTTAGTTTGTTTCTCAGCTATAAATCGTCTGCCGTAGCCCACACTTTCTCCAGCTTCAATAATCCGAATTTGTGAAATAATCGACTTTAAAGTTCCTACGTTTTCTAATAATTTTTGCTCTTCTTCATCGTTGGAAACTCCGTAAAGTCCTATTCCCAATCGAACCATATCATATTGCGCTTGTGAGAAATTAGAAATTCCAGAGGTATTCAATATATGACGAATAGGTTGAATTTGCAGTTCGCTCATTAATTTAGAAGACAACTCTTCAAACAACTTAATTTGCGATAGTGTAAAATCGATGAATTTCATATCATCACTCGTTGCCAAATGCGACAAAATGCTTTTCACTTGAACCGTTCTGTTGTCTTTGAGTTTGGCAATTAATTCGTCTATGTTTTCTTCTTCAAATCCCAATCGGTGCATTCCTGTATCCAATTTAATATGAATTGGGAAGTTTTTTAATTTCTTTTGTTCGGCAATTTTTAAGAATGCCGTCAAGCCTTTAATTGAATAAATTTCAGGTTCCAATTGGTGTTGAACAATCGCAGTAAAACTGGTGTTTTCTGGATTTAAAATCATAATTGGCAAATCAATTCCTGCATTTTTTAACGAAATTCCTTCATCGGCGAAAGCCACACCCAAATAATCCACTTTATGATGCGACAATAATTTAGCTACTTCAAATCCGCCATTGCCATAACTAAACGCTTTCACCATAACCATCAATTTGGTTTCAGGATTTAGTTTAGATTTATAGAAATTCAAATTGTGACTTATAGCATTGAGGTTGATTTCCAAAACCGTTTCATGAGTTTTTTCTTCGAGCGAAGCAACTATTTCTTCAAAATGAAAATGACGCGCTCCTTTGATAAGAATTGTTTCATTTTCGAACGAAATTTTATCTATGGTTTCTAAAAATTTCGCCTTCGATTCAAACGCAATACAATTAGGAAACTTACTTTTAAATCCCGAAATAGTTTTACCAATAGCGATAACGCGATTGATCTTGTTGGAAACGATTAGATGCGAAACCTGCGAATACAACTCATCTGTGACCAAGCCACTTTGAAAAATATCCGAAAGAATTAAGGTTTTCTTTTTGTATTGCTTTTGACTTTCCAGAAAATCTAACGCTATTTTTAACGACTGAAAATCAGAACTATAACTATCATCTATAAGCGTTGTATTGTTGCTCCCGTTTTTAACTTTCAAACGCATTTCTACCGGATACAACATGGTCATTCGTTGCTGAATGGTGTCTTGATCGTATTTGAAATACAACATGACCATCAAACATTGCATGGCATTTTCAATCGAAGCTTGATCGGCAAACGGAATCGTAATTTTGAAACACAACTTTTGAAACGTGATTTTCAATTCGGTTTTATCCGAACTTTCTTTGGCGATGACAAATACATCGGCTTTTCCATCCTCAGAACTCCACGTAAAGGTTTTGATTTTCGGATTGAGAAATGCTTCAATTGTTCGGTTTTTACTCATAATTAAAATGTCTACAGACGGAAACAGTTTTAATTTTTCCTTGATTTTTTCGCCAGCGTCATGAAAACCTTCGTTGTGCGCCGAACCAATATTAGATAGAATCCCAATAGTTGGTTGGATGATGCGTTGCAGATTTACCATTTCATTAACGGTAGAAATTCCAGCTTCAAAAATTCCGAGGTTGTGTTTTTCGTTAATTCCTAAAACCGAAAGCGGTACACCCACTTGTGAATTGTAACTTTTAGGCGAACGAATGATGTTATAATCGGGACTTAACAAAAAATTCAACCATTCTTTAATGATGGTTTTTCCGTTACTACCTGTTATTCCTATTATAGGAAAATCGAAATCACTTCGATACGAGGCTGCAAATGTTTGTAGTGCATGAAGTGTATTATCGACTACCAAAAAATTAGCTTTCCCTTGTAAATTGGATGGAATGTAACTTACAACAAAATTCACCACGCCATTTTTGAGCAATTCGGCAACGTATTTATGTCCGTCGTTATTGGGACCTATGATGGCAAAAAAAAGTGTGCTGTCGCTGTTTTGCAATGACCGACTGTCGATTGAAACCGTGTCAATTATTGCAACCTCATTAGTTCCAATAAATTTGGCTTTAATAATGGGAATTATATTTCTGATAGATAAAGTCACTTTAACTATTTTTTTTGCCTTCTGACAAATGTTCAGCGTCTTTCACTTCCATATTTTCTCGTATAGCTTTGTAGTACGCCGCTCGACTCAATGGTTCATATTCTTCTGTTTCTCCCAATAAAACAAGGTTGTCGCTATCGGCTTTTCTAAAGCTATAATGAGCTAAATTTCCGGTTCGCGTACAAACGGCATGTACCTTTGTAACATATTCGGCAGTGGCCATAAGCGCTGGCATTGGTCCGAATGGGTTTCCTTTAAAATCCATATCCAATCCGGCCACAATCACTCGAATTCCCGAATTGGCTAAATCGTTACAAATTTTTACAATTTCATCATCAAAAAACTGTGCTTCGTCAATGCCAACCACATCACAACCTTGTGCTAAAATAGCTATATTGGCAGCAGCTGGAACGGGTGACGAACGAATTTCGTTTTTATTGTGTGAAACCACCATTTCTTCATCATAACGGGTATCGATAGCGGGTTTGAAAATCTCCACTTTTTGCTTGGCAAATTGCGCTCTTTTCAACCTTCGGATAAGTTCTTCGGTTTTTCCGGAGAACATCGATCCGCAAATTACTTCAATCCAGCCAAATTGTTCTTTATGATTTACGGTATTTTCGAGAAACATTTAGTATTTTCGTTATTATGAAATAGTAATTTCTGTTACATTTGTACAAAACAAAAATATCAAAATTCTAACTACATATTCCACTTCAACCGATAAATTATGAAAAAAAGATTGGAAGCTGAATTAATAAGCATCGCACACCGAGTTTTAAAGTTAAAAAACAAATCGGAAATCGATCAATTGTATCATGAAACTCAAAAATTATACGAAGCATTGACTGTTTTAAAGTTTTACGGAGACAATTATGAACAGGTAAAATTGGATGTTCCTGCAGCTGATTTGGAAGAAAAAGTAGCTTCTTTTATAGAAGATACAACGGTAATTGAAACTCCTAAAGCAGTTGAAGTTGAAGCTCTACAACCTGTAATTGAAGAAGCTCCTATTGAAGAAGAAATTTTGGCTGTAGAAGAAGAAACTGTTAGTGAGGAGGAGCCAGTAGTTATGGAAGAAGAAATTGATGAAGATGAAAATGAAGAAGAACCCGTAATTGTTGGCGAAATCACCATTGAAGAAGACGAAATTGAAGAAGAACCTATTGCCGAATTAAAAAGCGATTTGGACTTTGAACCTATCTTTGAACTAGCAGCAGAATCTCCAATTGAAGATGTGGTAGAAGAAAAAGCAGAAGTTACAGTTGAAACTCCAAAACAAGAAACCAAGCAAATTTCGTTTGAAGATTTGTTGGGTGAAAATTATACCGAACCCGTTTTTGTAAAACCCAACGATATTGTGGTTCCCGATTCGTTAAAAAATGTAATCGATGAAAAACCCTTATCGCTAAACGACCAGCACTTAAAAACAATCAATATTGGTTTGAATGATAAAATGGCATTTGTGAAAAATCTTTTTGGCGACAGTAACGAAGATTACAACCGCGTTTTATCGCAATTGAATACGTTCAGCACCTTTGAAGAAGCCAAAGATTTTATTGACGAAATCATCAAACCCGATTACAACAATTGGGATGGCGTTGACGATTATGCCGAAAGATTTATTGAAATTGTAGCGAAAAAGTTCTCGTAAATGGGAAAATTGTACATCGTGCCAACACCCATTGGTAATCTTGAAGACATGACTTTTAGAGCGATAAAAGTACTGAAAGAAGCCGATTTAATTTTGGCCGAAGACACACGCACAAGCGGAAAGCTTTTGAAACATTTTGAGATTGCTACACACATGCACAGCCACCACATGCACAACGAACACAAAACCGTTGAGAATTTGGTAGCCCGATTAAAAGGCGGCGAAACCATTGCATTGATTTCCGATGCCGGAACGCCTGCCATTTCTGATCCCGGATTTTTACTCACGCGTGCTTGCGTTGAAAACGGCATTGAAGTGGATTGTTTGCCAGGTGCGACAGCTTTTGTGCCTGCATTAGTCAACAGTGGTTTACCCAACGACCGATTTATTTTTGAAGGATTCTTACCCGAAAAAAAAGGAAGACAAACGCGTTATCTGGCATTAGCCGAAGAAACTCGAACCATGATTTTCTATGTCTCGCCACATAAATTAGTGAAAACATTAGCCGAATTTGTACAGTATTTTGGAAGTAATAGACCCGTTTCTGTTTCTAGAGAATTGTCTAAACTACACGAAGAAACTATTCGCGGAACATCAGAGGAAGTTTTAAAACACTTTGAATCCAAACCTCCAAAAGGTGAAATTGTAGCTGTAGTTGGCGGGAAAAAATAGTGCTCAGTGTTCAGTTTTTTTTGTATTCAGTTAATTGTAAGTAAATGAAAAGTGCATTTTGATTTTCAATTCATTTTTATACATTTGCCAAATATTTACACGCCAAAATCTAATATCAAAAATCTAATATCTAATATCCTATGCGTTGGACATTACAATCGAAGCCAGAAAAAGAGAAAGTTCAAAAACTACAAAACGAACTTCAAGTAGACGAAATCATTGCTACATTATTAATTCAGCGTGGCATTGAAACCTACGAACAAGCCAAAACATTTTTCCGACCAACTTTAAACGATTTACATAATCCGTATCTGATGAAAGATATGGACAAAGCTGTTTCACGCATTGAAAAAGCTATTGAAAACGGAGAAAATATTCTCGTTTTTGGCGACTATGACGTTGATGGAACCACAGCTGTTTCACTCGTTTCAAGTTATTTACGAAGTTATTATCCAAACGTGGCGACTTACATTCCCGATCGATACGACGAAGGATATGGCATTTCCTATAAAGGCATCGACTTTGCTGATGACAACGGATTTACCTTGATTATTGCACTTGATTGTGGTATTAAATCTATAGATCACATTGCATATGCCAACGAAAAAAATATCGATTTTATCATTTGTGATCACCACCGACCAGGTGATGAACTGCCCAATGCGGTTGCCGTTTTAGATCCAAAACGTAGTGATTGTAATTATCCTTATGATGAACTTTGCGGTTGTGGTGTGGGTTTCAAATTGATTCAGGCTTTGGCTCAAAATCGCAGTCAAACGATAGATGATTTGATTCCCTATTTGGATTTAGTGGCTACCGCTATTGCCGCCGATATCGTTCCGATTACGGGTGAAAATAGGGTTTTGGCTAAATTTGGTTTGGAAGTTATTAATGCAAATCCACGCCCAGGAATTAAGGCACTGATTCAAAATGTGAAGAAAAAAGTGTTGACCATTACCGATGTGGTTTTCATTATCGCACCACGAATTAACGCAGCCGGAAGAATCAAACACGGCAATGAAGCGGTGGCTTTGCTAACGGAATTCGATTTGGAACAAGCCGAAATATTTGCTTCCGAAATTGAACAACACAATGTTGATCGAAAAGATTTAGACAAACAAATTACAGTTGAGGCACTCTCGCAAATAGAAACCAACAACGAAAAGGAGCGATTTACAACCGTTGTTTATCAAGACAATTGGCACAAAGGCGTTATCGGAATTGTAGCTTCGCGATTAACGGAGACGTATTACCGACCTACCATTGTGTTTACCAAAAGTGGTGATAAACTAGCCGCTTCGGCACGTTCGGTAAAAGATTTTGACGTGTATAATGCGTTGGAAGCTTGTGCGGAGCATTTAGAACAATTTGGCGGACATATGTATGCCGCCGGAATGACTTTGAAAGAAGAAAATTATCAGAATTTTAAAAATGCTTTCGAAGAAGAAGTTCAAAAAACCATTCCTCCCAATTTATTAATTCCAGAAATTTCAATTGATATCGAGATCGATTTTGCAGATATAAATCCGAAGTTAATTCGACTTTTGAGTCAGTTTGAACCCTTTGGCCCACAAAATATGACGCCTAATTTTATGACCAAAAACATAAAAGATACTGGCTACGCCAAAACATTAGGAAAAGATGAGGAGCATTTAAAATTATTTGTAAAACAAAAAGATAGTGAAGGTTTTGGTGCCATTGGGTTTGGACTTGGAAACAAATTACATTCCATCAAAAATCAAAAAACATTTGATGCCGTGTATTGCATTGACGAAAATGAATTTAATGGAAATGTAACCGTTCAACTTCGCATAAAAGATTTGAAGAATTAATACTACAAAAGACAATCAATTTTTGTCTACTTTTGTCTTAAAATAACCTTTTCAAATTATGAAGCAGATTATTATCGCACTTCTTATTGTGATTCTTTTAATTTTAGGATTCAATACATACCAAAGTTACAAACGTTTTCATTCGCCAGGAAGTGATTATGTTAGTCGCCAAAAAATCGATTTGAATTATTACGACAAAACTACATTGCAAAATTATTATCAAGCTATTGAAGATGCGAATGCTTATGTAAGAACCGCATGGACCAACGATGATGTTGATGTTAGAAATCCTGATGATAATGACGACGACACCAAAGCAGTGGTATTGGGTTACACTAAAAAATTAGGAATCGTAAAATTATATGAAGATAAATTAGTACAATCTGCTAAAATGAAAAGCGAAGGCCTTAAGGATAAAGATGTCATTTCTTTTGAAGAAAGCGGATTTAAAGCAAGCGATTACCACGAATTTATTAAGAGAA